>JASHTH010000269.1 GCA_030040655.1 Acidobacteriaceae bacterium
CACCATCGCCTGCCCGTCGGTTTCGCGGCGATAGGTAGGCGAGTCGACGATGAGAATGGCGCCATGCGCCGCAAGCACGCGCAATGATTCCCACAAGGTCCGCCGGTAATCCTGGGAATAGTGAAGAGACGCGTTGAAAACCACAAGATCGAATTGACCGGCAACAAAGGGAAGGTGATCCATTTCGGCTTGGAACCTGGGAAACATGGCATCGAGCGCAGATTCGAAGTGCCTGGCCGCGCCCAGTCCGTCGCCGGAGTTCACGGAGATATCGACGGCAACGGGAGCGTGGCCGGCAAGCGCCAAGCGGTAACTCATCCAGCCGTTGCCGGCGCCCAAATCGAGAACGCGCAGGCGTCTGCGTCCCGAGCGGTGTATTTGTTGGGGAAGAATGTGAGCCAGCACATAGGCGAAACTGCACGCGCGAATCTTCCACTGGCGGGCAAAGAGTCCCGAGGCGTCGCGCCACGGAAGAGAAAGATAGAAGTTTCGGTCTTCAGAGCAGCGCCCCTCGAGCCTGCGAACTTTTTCATACGCCGAAAGTGAGGCATCGATCTCCGCAGCGCGACCCGGCCGCATCGCTCTCCATATGCCATCGACTTTTTCGATGGTCGCGCCGCAGGAGAGGCAATCGAGGCGCTCCAGGGCCTGGTGGTCAGCATTCACAAAAGGCTCAACTGCCGCGTGGCATGTCTGGCATATGAGCAAAAAGCCGTCGAGATCAGGCAACTGCTGATCGTTTCGGCCGAATGGGACGCTGGCGAGGGCGCTCATGATCCATGACACTCGCTGCGCAAGAATGCGGCCTGGAGCCCGGCGCGTTCCGAGGAGATCTGGGCTTTCAGGGCATCCATCTCGCTGCTTCTTGAAGGTTCGCGCGCGATCTGCACCAGATCGGCCTCGTGCCGCAGGAGCCGATTGGCAATCTGGTAGGTATCAGCGCTCTGTCTTCCGCCGATCTCAAGATCCCGGTCGGAGCTTTCAGACCATGGCCGGACTTGACGGATAAGGCCCTGTTCCTCGGCTCTCTTGAAGTAAGGCGTCCCCTTGATGGGATAGGCGACCGTGGTGAGAAACACGTCCGGCTGAGAGACGCGGACATGTTCTATGGTCGCTTCAATATCTTCTAACTCCTCTCCTTCGTAGCCCCACATCAGGAACATGCCGGTTTTGATTCCGTAATTGCGACATAACCGGATGGCGTGCTGGACCTGCTCGATGGTAACTCCGCGCCTCATGCGGTCTAGAATCTTTTGCGAACCGCTTTCCGACCCGATCCAGAGGCGGAAACAGCCTAAGTCAGCCAGCGTGCGAACCGCTGCTTCATTCAGCCGGTCGGCGCGGGAGATGCATTCGAAGGGAATGTGCAGCGTGCGGGCGCGCAACTGTTCATGCCACTCTTGCAACCATCCATGATGAATGGTGAAGACATCGTCGGCGATCCATAACATATCCGGCTTGTAGCGATGAATGAGCCACTCCAATTCGTCGGCTACTAACCGGGGCTTACGGCGGCGGTGCGTGTGTCCATACACCTGGTGGCTGCACCACTCGCACCGGTAGGGACACCCGCGCGCGGTGATCAGCGAGACCGAGCCCATACCATGGTGCGTTCGCCAGGCGCCGATGTAACGCTCGATCTCGATGGCGTCTCGCGCCGGCCAGGGCTGGGCGTCGAGGTCGGGAATCTGGGGGCGCGGCGGGGTGCCGATCACGGCTCCGTGCCGATCGAGGAAGGCAATTCCTCGCACACCGCGCAGCAGGTCGATGTCGTCGAGGGTGGGGAGGCTTAAGAGTTCCTGCAGCGTCAGCTCGCCTTCGCCGATGACGACAATGTCGGCTCCGCAACGAAGATACTCTGCCGTATAAGCTCCGGGCTCGGGTCCGCCGACTATTGTCTTCCAGCCGTATCGCTTCGCTTCCGCCAGGATTCTCACGACATTGGAGCGAGTCATCAGGTTCGCATAGATGCCTAAGACAGAAGGAGCTTGCTCCCGGAGTCGGGCATATAAGACCTCAGGCGCGGAGAAGGTGCTGTCGAAGACATCGACGGAGAAACCGCGCGAGCGAAGATAGGAGCAGATATAAAGAATGCCCAAGGGAGGATAGGGCTTCATAATCTGCTGTTCCTTGGGGTCGGCAGAGAGAAAATAACCGTGCGTAAGCAGCAGATCGCTCATGGGACTCTCTCCTTCGCCGTCGGGAGAATATCTTCAGGCCATCGCCGCATCGGCAGCCTCGCAATCCCCGGGAACAAAGGCGGACTCTTGCGGATAAATGGGAAGGCTGGTCGGCTGCGGAGTGCGGCAAACCGGTTCGAGAGCGTAGACTTCCTGCCACATACGGCGAAGCTGATCGGTCGATCTTCGATCGGCGGCCAAATGCTGCTGCGTGACTTCGAAGTGCAGCGCGTTGCGAAGCGCGCGGTAGAATTCGGTGCGGTAGGCCGACCGGAACATCATGCTCAACTCCGCGCTATCGACCCAGTTGCGCTTGGCGCCGAGCTGCTTGCTGACGCGCTGGTAGAAAACCGTGTTCGGCAATGGATAGGAGACGGAGACGCCGATCTCATCGGGCCGCGTGGCGCGCACTAACTCAATCGTAGCTTCAATTTCCTTGAGGCCTTCGCCGGGATAACCGAACTGAAGAAAGTAGCAGGCCCGGATGCCGTGTTCGCCAAGCAGTTGCCGGGCGCTCCGGACGGACTCGACGCGAAGGCCTTTGTCCATGCTATTCAGCACGCTTTGCGCGCCGGATTCGACTCCCATCCAAACCTCGTTGCAGCCGGCGCGCTTGAGATTGGCTACCGTCTCCGGGCGCATGAGGTCGGCGCGGCTTTGAATCTTGAAGGGAATAACGGCGCCGTATTGCTGCATCGCGTCGGCGAATTGGCGCACCCAGCCGGCGTGCAGCGCAAAAATGTCGTCGGCGAACCAAACATGTTCAATCGCGTGAGCGGTCTTCAGTTCGGCGATCTCCGCGGCTACCGATTCTGCGGGACGAAGCGAGTAATGATTGCCGAAGATCGGCTTCGCACACCAATTGCAATGAAAAGGGCATCCGCGACTGGCCACGACATTCGTGGAGACGTAGCCGCTGCTGCGCCGCCAGATATCTGCATAAGCGGCGAGCGGCGCAAGGTCCCGGGCGGGCCAGGGGAGCAGCGAGAGGTCGCGCTGCGGCGGTCGCGCGGAACTCCTAACCACCTGCCCGGACGAGGGGTCGAGCCACGCCATGCCGGGCAGATTCCAGGCCGCATGGCGCCAACCGCGCAGGATGGCATCCAGGAGTTCGCAGACTGTCTGCTCGCCTTCGCCGAGAAGAACCGCATCGAAGCCGTGATTTAGATACTCCGGGACGTGATCGGCTGCGTCGGAGCCGTGGACGAAGACTTTTGCCCCGGCAGCCGAAGCCGCGGCACCCATCTTCCAACTCAGTTCCCGCGAGCGCAGCAGGCACATCTTGGAAAGAAAGTTGAAGCTGTCTTCGTAAACAAAAACGACGGTCGGGCGGAGCCGCTCGAGCGCGGAGAGAAACCCGGCCCCGGGGTCTTCGAGCATGGTGTCGAAAACAGCCGTGCGGAATCCTTTGCTGCGAGCCGCCGCGGCGGCGTAGAGCGTGCCGAGGGGTGGATAGGGCTGACCGCGCTCCCATTGCTTGGGATCGTGGGCAAGGTGGTAGGAGTGGGTGAACAGAACATCCACCTTCTCGTCGGCTTTGAGGCTACGGCTCATCGATTCAGCGCGCCCCCTGCGCGCGCGGAACAACTGGCGAGACGCCAGGCGTAGGCGCGGCCGGTCGCCATCGTCGTCGATCGCGAATCAAGCCACGCGAAGCGGATGCACATCGGGCCTTGTCCGAACCACCAACCTGTCATCGAAGCGATTATCCGTGTGTCTTTGTCCCTGCTTGTCATCCGGTTGTCATCACTTTGTCATTTCGGATTTGGCGCCCTTTCGCAGCCCAAAAACCGCAGTATTCTGACGCGGAAGGCAAAGAAACCGAGCATGACTGTTCGCTGCCATGGCGACTCAAGGCTGTTCCCGGTTCCGCTGGCGTTCAACGGCCGCATGTGCTTGTTGCGCACCAACTCGCGGCGCGTGGCGGAGCTGGCAGAAGCGTTCTTTCCCCAGCATGGGAATTGCAACGGAGAACCCGTGTGCGCCAATCTCGTGCTGATCGAGAGCGAGTCAAGAAAGTCATCCGCCGCGAACGATAACTTTCCGGTGTTTCGCGGAAGAAGAGAGTATGTTCACGCCGACTATGGGAGATACGGCTCGGTATGGTTCGACTTAAAGGCAAGAGAAATCTTTGGCAACATCGCAAGCGCAGTCATTGCGGACGCGCTGGTCTTTCGAAGCAGCGTCCTGGCCGTAATTGCCGGGATGCTTGCTCCCGCCCTGGAGATGGTTGCGATCCACGCAGGATGCGTCGTTCGTGGCGGCAAGGCAATCTTGTTGGCCGCGCCGGCGGGGACCGGAAAGTCGACAATCGCGTTAACTCTGGCGCGGCGGGGATGGAAATTGCTGTCGGATGACTGGACCTTTGTGGCGGAACGGGGCCGCGCGCTGCGAGCGTGGGGGATGTGGACCTCGATCAAACTGCTTCCCGATGCGACGCGATTTTTCCCCGAACTGGCCGCCGTCTCGCCCGGCGTCGCATTGAACGGCGAGAGTTCCTATGAGGTGGATGCATGGGAGATGTTTTATCTCGAACGCGCGATCGACGCGGATCCGGCGGCGATCGTGCATCTTCGCCGCGACGATGCGGCTCTTCGGTGCCGGGTTGCGAAGAGCGACGGGCAAGAAACGTACCGGGCATTGATGGGCGAAATTGAGGAGCAACCGCTCGAAATGACGGGCGCAGAGAAAGCCCGACGCGGAATCTTGCAACGGCTTTGCCGGCTGCCATCTCTCGAAGTGCGTTTTGGCGGCGAGCCGGAGGAGGTTGCCGAGGAGTTAGATGCGCTACTTGCGGAGAAAATCTGTGGCTGAAGCGATCGCAGAGCCGGTAGACGAAGCCGCGTATTCCGCGACCGATCTGTTGCATAGAAGAACTCCGTTGGCGCATCGATTTCGAGTTGCTATGGGCGCAACTCACCTTGAGATCGAGACGAATTCGCCGCAGATGGGTCAGGCCATTTGCCCGTTTCAAGCGTGGGAAACAATCCACGGGCAGAGCGCATGCGCGAAGTGGGAGATTGAGGTGGAAGTTCGGGCAGAAGAGGAGACGTGTTTCTCGCCGATGGACGCGGAAAGCTTTGATGAGATGCACAGCTTCGGACCAAGCCGCTCCTTCCGCATGGAGGACGGCTCGTGGTTTGCGCATACTCCGCCGTCGATGGATGGCGTTGGATTCGTATTTGTGACGGGAGACGAATGCCACCAGGTGAGGAAGCTGAAATCGTATCTCGATCTTGTTCATCGCTTCGTTGTAGGTGCGGATGTGGAGGGGTTTCGTGCTGAAGGCGACGAGGTAGCGGCATGAGCCATCCATTTCTAGAGAGTTGCGTGAGCGAGCTGCGCTTCACGGCAAACGACGCCGCCGGCCGGAGGAATCTGCGAGAGCAGACGCTGAGCGCCAGCTCGGTGCGCGAGTGGAGACGGCACATCGGAGTTCTGGATCGCGCGGGACTGACCTTGCCGCTCTACGCCAGGCTCTTGGAACGCGGCGAAGAAGGAAAGCTGCCGCCAGGGGCCATCGCTGCTCTCGAACGGCGCTGTTACGACAACGCGCGACGAATGCAGGAGATGCTCGAAACATTTGACGAAGCGGTGCAGGCCTTGCGCCGGGTGGAGGTGCAATTCGTTTGCGTAAAAGGATTCAGCCTGATTCCGGAGTTTTTGCCGGAGCTGTGGCAACGGCACCAGATCGATTTCGATGTGCTCATTGAAGGCAAGGACGAGGCGCGAGCCCAGGCAGCGCTCGAAGAGCTCGGTTACAAGCTCACAGCGGTGGACGGCGGCGAACGCAGGATGCGCGTGCCGGTCACTCGCGCGCTCGGGCACGACGCATACGTTTATGACCGGCAGGAGGGACCTGCCATCGAGCTACACTCCGCGTTCTGGGAGAACGGAACGATGGATTTCCCGCTGCGCTTCCCGAAAGACTCGCTCGATCATGCCGAAATGCATGCGCTGGGATCGGTCTCGTTCCCACGGCTCGAGGCACCCTGCGCATTCCTCTATCAGGTCTTGCATATGTTTCGTCATTTTCGCGGATCGTGGGCTCGGCCGCTGTGGATTTACGAGATCGCGGCGTATCTGAACCGCTTTGTCGACGACGAGGTGCGGTGGGAGCGCGTCCGGGCGCTGATTGCCAACGACGAGCGAATGGCCGATGCGGTTGGTCTGGTGCTGATGACGGCTCGCGAAATTTTCGGCTGCCCGATTCCGGCAGCGCTCGGCGACATTTACGCCGTAGCCGCCGATTCTGTTGTGGGGCTCTGGGTGAGCCGCTATGCGCGAGAGTGGCTCTTGACCGACATGCCGGGAAACAAGCTGAACCTACTTCTGCATCGGCATTTCATCGGCGAGGAGGGCCGGTGGCGGCGCCATCTTGCGGATCGGCTTATGCCGCGGCGAAAGAGGCCGCGGCTTTGCGAAGGCATCGATCCCGCTGTCGAGAAGAGCTTTCGTTATCGCATGGCCAACTTTCGCTTTCAAGGCGGGCGGCTCGCGCATCATTTCCGCACCGGAGTGGAATTTGCCCTCGCCGGCGCGCGCTGGAAACTGGAATTGCGCGCGCGACGGATGGCTCTGGGCTGTGATGGGCCGCGAGTGAGCGAGGCGGAGCCAATGCGGCGAGGTGCGTCATGAGAGGCGCCGCAATCGCGAGAGCGTTGTCGAGCGATCGACGGCTGGCCGCGCTGGAAATGTTGGCGCTGGCGGGATTGATCTCGCTCTTCATCCTGCAGGGACTGGTTCCCGCATGGGTCAGCCTGCGCAGCGATTTTCCCAACTACTACATCGTCGCGCGCCTGCTGCGCGAGCACTACTCGATGGACAGGATCTACGACTGGATCTGGCTGCAGCGGATCAAGGATCACTGGTCGATCTCGCAACCGCTGGTGGGGTTTGTCGGGCTTACGCCGTTCTCGGCGCTGCCGCTGGTGCCGCTGGCCGGTTTCGAAGCTCTCGAAGCCAAGCGCCTCTGGCTTTGCGTCAATGCTGCGATTCTCGGCGCCACGCTGTGGGGGCTTCACAAATCCACATCGCTGGGCCTGCGGCGGATTGCGCTGATCGCCTTCCTCGCCGTGATTCCGTTGCGCAACAACTTTCTACTGGGACAAATGCACTTGGTGGTGCTGGGCCTGCTGGTGCTTGCCTTCTGGCTCGATCAGCGCGGACGGTGGCTGAGCTCCAGCGTCGTTCTCGGTGTTGCTGCAGCGTTGAAGATCTATCCCATCTTTTTCGTTCTTTACTTCCTGCGCAAGAGGATGTGGAAGCAAGCCGGAGTGTTGGCTGGCTCGGCCGTGGGCTTGTTCGCAGCGTGCTTCCCTATCTTCGGCGCACCCGCTATGCGAGCATTCCTCGTCGAGCAGTTTCCCCGCATGCTGCGAGGCGAAGCGCTCGATCCGTTTTCGCTCACGGCTCCTTCGGCTTCCAGCTTCTTCCATCGGGTCTTTCTCGCCCAGCCCCTGGTCAATCCGCATCCGCTGCTGCCGTCGCCCTTGCTCTACTCGCTGTTGTATCCGCTTTGGCAGCTTGGCCTGCTGCTGGCCACATGGCTGGCCGTCTCGCCGAAAAACGACCATCCGCGGCAAAGGGCGCTGGAGTGGGCCGCATGGATCTGTCTGCTGCTCGCCCTCTCGACAGAGCCGGCTTCGTACCATCGCGTGGTTCTCATCCTCGTGGCAGCGTTGGCGCTGCCTGCCGTGCGCGGCGCCTGGAACAGGACGATCCTGATCGCATGCTATTTCGCCGCTTGCAACGTTCATCCGCGCGTTTCGCCGATGCAGCCGACCCTCGCGCTGATTCTGGACTTCATTCCCTATTGGGCTCTTGTAGCGATGGTTGCGTGGCTGCTGGTTGCGTTGCGCAATCGCCGCATCGAGTCGGGTGAGTTCATGCCGGCGTGGCCTTCGGTCCGGATCGCGTGGGCCTCGGCCGGCTTTGCGGCCATATGGGCCGTGGCGGCGTCCACTACGTTCGTGCACGCATCGGCGCTTGGCCAGTCGGAGATGGTGATGGACCGCTCCATCGGCGCCTTTGCACGTTTCACCCCTCGCTTCGCGGGAGCTCACGTTTTCTCGGTGGCCATGCGGGAGCAAGGCCTGCGCGTCGAGGACGATGAGGGCTGCGAATACCCGACAACGACCAACGGAAGGGAAGACGAGCAACTGGCGATTGCGGCCAGACCAAAGATCGACCGCATGTGGATTGAAGCCGCCAATGCGGGCCAATCGCGACTGGTCGAGATTCCGCTCGACACGAGGGGAGCCGCTCGATTGCCGATCGCGACGATTGCCGATGCGGAGTCGCCGGCGCTTTCGGAGGATGGAAGAGGCCTGATCTTTGTGCGCGAGCGCAAGGGAGTTGGCCAGGCATGGCTGGTTCATCTTGATGACCAAGGCAAAGTCTCGTCGCCGCCCGAAGCGATCAGCCCGCCCGGAATGGACGTGAGGGATGCAGCCTTTGCTTCGCCCGATACCGTACTGCTCTCCGCAGCCACCGACGGAACTCCGCATCTTTACATCCAGCGCGGTGCGCAAAAGCCGGCGCGCTTGTTCCTCGAGGCCGACGCCATGGATTCGCCGGCGACTGACGAAGAGCACAGGGTTTTGGTTCGCCAGCAGGAGAGCGGCGGCTACTGGCATCTGTTTGCCTCCAGAGAAGCGCGAAACGCCGCCGTCCAGCTGACGTTCGGGGACTGCAATGCCTACGACGCAGCGTGGCGGGACGAGAATTCTCTGCTGTACATCAGCGATTGCGGGCGCGGCAACGGGCTGGGAGCGCTGTCGGTCCTTCACGGGGTCCTGCCCCCGGAACCCGGCAACGCGATTTCCATCGCAGATTCGGCTGGCGAGCCGCATGGAGTGTCGCAACAATGAGCACGTTGGTCGATTCGTTGAGTGAGAAAATGGCCGGCACGCGTCCGGCGCCGAGCACGGCGAATACAAGCGCTCCGCTGACGGTGCTGGATGTGCTGATGCTGTTGTGGACGCGCAGGGTCCTTCTGGGCAAGGCCGCGGCCATCGGCGCCGCCGCCGGACTTGCGCTCGCGTTTCTGCTGCCCGTGGAGTACACGGCAGTGACCACCATTCTTCCTCCGGCTCCCTCGTCTTCGCTGGCGTCGGCATTCGCGGCGCAGTCCGGCGAGCTCGGCCTTTTGGCCGGGTTGGCAAGCAGCAGCCTCGGCATCCGCAATCCTGCCGATTTGTGCGTGCTGATGCTGAGGAGCCGGACCGTGGAAGATGCCGTGATCGAGCGGTTTGGGCTTATGCAGGAGTATCGCAAAAAGCGCATGTCGGACACGCGAACGGCGCTGCAGCGGCGTACCTCGGTCACGCTGAATCTCAAGAGCGGGCTCATCGCCATCGCCGCGCGCGATCATGATCCGGGGCGCGCCGCCGAACTGGCCAACGGCTACGTGGATGAGTTCAGAAGATTCTCGGCGTCTCTGGCGATGACTGAAGCGGGGCAGCGGCGCAGGTTCTTCGAGCAGCAACTATTGCAGGCAAGGAACGATCTTACCGACGCCGAAGAGGCGTTCAAGAATACGCAGCAGTCCACGGGGATGCTGGACCCGGGCGCTGCCGCCAAAGCCAGTTTGGAAAGCGCGGTGGTGTTGCGCGCGCAGATCGCGGCCAAAGAGGTCGAGCTCCATACCATGAGCACGTATGCCACGGCGGCGAATCCGCGGCTGGTTCAGCTCAAGCAGGGCATTGCCGCGCTGGAAGCGCAGTTGGCCGAGCTGGGAGGCTCCGCGCCGGACGACGTCGCCGACGACATGCTGATTCCCAAAGGCAAGATTCCCGAGGCCGGCGCCGAGTATCT
>JASHTH010000033.1 GCA_030040655.1 Acidobacteriaceae bacterium
TACAAGCCGCGCGGAGATCAGCCGCGCGCCATTCGCGAGCTGGTCGAGGGGCTGGGAGCGGGCGAAAAGCACCAGGTGCTGCTGGGCGTGACCGGTTCGGGCAAAACCTTCACCATGGCCAAGATCATCGAGGAGTCCAACCGGCCGGCGCTGATTCTGGCCCACAACAAGACGCTGGCCGCGCAGCTTTACCACGAGTTCAAGCAGTTTTTCCCTTCGAACGCGGTCGAGTACTTTGTCAGCTATTACGACTACTACCAGCCCGAGGCCTACAACCCCGCCGCCGACCTCTACATCGAGAAAGAGGCGACGATCAACGAGGAGCTCGACAAGCTGCGTCTCTCGGCCACGCGATCGCTCTTTGAGCGGCGAGACTCGATCATTGTCAGCTCGGTGAGCTGCATCTACGGCCTCGGTTCGCCCGAGGCGTACTACGGCATGTTGCTGCTGCTCGAGAAGGGCCAACACATCGGCCGCAAAGACATCACGCGGCGGCTCGTCGAGATTCTCTACGACCGCAGCGAGTCGGACTTTCGCCGCGGCACCTTTCGCGTCCGCGGCGATGTGATTGAAGTCTTTCCCACCTACGACGAGAGCGCATATCGCATCGAGCTCTTCGGCGACGAGATCGAATCGCTCGCCCAAATCGACCCGCTCTTCGGCACCGTCAAGCAAAAGTACGCGCGCCTGCCCATCTATCCCAAGAGCCATTACGTGGTTCAGCCGGAGCGCCGGTCGCAGGCCATCGACTCCATCATCGCCGAGCTGAACGAGTGGGTGCCGCATCTGGAGGGCGAAGGCCGCATGGTGGAGGCGCAGCGCGTGCACCAACGCACGCGCTTCGATCTCGAGATGATCAAGTCGATGGGCTACTGTCACGGCATCGAGAACTACTCGCGGCATTTCTCGGGCCGCCTGCCCGGCGAGCCGCCGCCCACGCTGCTCGATTATTTTCCCCGCGATTTTCTGCTCTTCGTCGACGAGAGCCACGCCACCATTCCCCAAGTGCACGGCATGTGGTTCGGCGACCGCAGCCGCAAGCAGAACCTGGTGGATTACGGCTTTCGCCTGCCCTCGGCGATGGACAATCGACCGCTGAAGTTCGAGGAGTTCGAAAACCGCGTCGGACAGGTGATCTACGTCTCGGCCACGCCGGGGCCCTATGAGCTTACGCGCTCAGCCGGCATTGTCGTGGAGCAGGTCATCCGGCCCACGGGCCTCGTCGATCCGCAGGTCGAGGTTCGCCCCGTCAAAGGCCAGATCGACGATCTTCTCGGCGAAATCCGCGATCGCGCCAAGCGCAGCGAGCGCGTTCTAGTCACGACGCTCACCAAGCGCATGGCCGAAGACCTTGCCGGCTACTACACCGAGGTGGGCGTGCGCTGCCGCTACATGCACTCGGAGATCGAAACTCTCGAGCGTGTGCGCCTGCTGGCCGGCCTGCGCAAAGGCGAATTCGACGTCCTGATCGGCATCAACCTGCTGCGCGAGGGGCTCGATCTGCCCGAGGTCTCGCTCGTCGCGATTCTCGATGCGGATAAAGAAGGATTTCTGCGCTCCAGCGGCTCGCTGATTCAGACCATCGGCCGCGCCGCGCGCCACGTGGAGGGCCGAGCCATTCTCTATGCCGACACCGTCACCGACTCCATGCGCCGCGCCATGGATGAGACCAATCGCCGCCGCGCCATTCAGCAGGCCTTCAACGAGGAGAATGGCATCACGCCGCAGTCGATCATCAGCCAGGTAGAGATGGGGCTGGCGCAGATTCTCAAGTCCGAATATGGCGAGGTGGCCGAAGAAGAGATCGTCGGCGTTCCGGACTTCGCCACCCAGGCCGAACTCGATGCTTATATTTCCAAGCTGGAGACGGAGATGCGCGAAGCCGCGCGTAAATTCGAGTTCGAAAAAGCCGCCAAATTGCGCGATTCGATCAAAGAATTGCGCGAGAAGGAGTTTCTCGTCGGCTATGGCGGTTTCGGAAATGATGTGGCCGAAGAAGGATCGCAAAGTCGACGCGACCAACCCGGGGTCCCCTCCGACATGTCTTCGTCGTTGGGGTGAGACCAACAGGGAGCGGCGACCTTGGGCAACGTCCGAACGGACACACTACTTCCTAAACTGCCCTAATCCTTGGCCTTCGGCGATCGCGGCATGGGCAACCAGGCGCGGCTTCGTCTCATCCAAGTCAAGAACTAATGGGGTCGGGCCTCGGGGACTTCGGTGCAGTGCCTTCAAATTATCGAATCGAAAGAGGCGCGGGCGTTTTGTGATGAGATTGCTCCCAGCGAGCACGTCACCCAGTTCTACGCCGACGACGGCGTATTGTTGGATACGCTGACGCGCTTCGCCGGCAGCGGCCTGATCGCCGGCGATAGCATCATCGTTATTGCCACCCGCGGGCATCTCAGAGCGCTGAGAGAGCGGCTGATGCTAGCCAGGATCGATCTGGCGAGCGCCATCATCGAGGATCGATATATTACGCTCGACGCCGAGGCGGCACTTTCCAGCTTCATGGTCGAGAACTGCCCGGACGAAAAACTCTTCGGAGATCTGATTTCGCATCTCTTCCGTCGCGCGACCGGAAATGGCCGCCGTGTTCGAGCCTTCGGCGAGATGGTGGCGCTGCTGTGGGCAAGGGGCCACGCCCGTGCCACCGTGCGGATCGAGTTGATGTGGAATCAGTTTTGCCGGAAAAGCGGGCTTTCTCTCTTCTGCGCCTATCCCAAAGCCGGGTTTACCGAGCATTCTTCGCAAACTCTAGCCGAGATTTGCGCCGCACATTCGAGAGTGCTCTGATTCCTCGCCGCGGAAGCGGCAGGACAGCCAGATCATCGGGACGAACGCGGCATGTCGTCTGAGTGCAAACGCTGCACTCGATCAAACTCCTGCGCAATCTGGCAGCAAGTCAGGTTC
>JASHTH010000034.1 GCA_030040655.1 Acidobacteriaceae bacterium
GCCACGCGATCTCTTCGATGACTGCATCGGACAGATACCCGATCTCGTCCTGCGCATAGAGCAGCATGGGAACCAGCGCCGAGCGTTTGACCGGATACTTTTCGACCAGCGCATCGAACCGTGCGGCGAGCTGCGGCGAAAAGACGCTCATCGATTCCGAACCGGTGTTTTTGGGGCTCATCGCATCAGCTCCCGCGCCCACGCCTCGGCCATCACGTCCATCTCTTCCTCGCTCCCAGACGATGCGGGGTGCCCCAGGTCTCTACCGGACCCCCCAAAGAATCCCGGGTGCCCCAGGTCTCCGGGGTCCCCGGCGAGCGATCTTTGCTCGCTGGGGTGGAGGTCCGTGTTTTCGGACCTGGGAGGAAATTGTCGAAGGCGACCATTCTCAGTCATCTCGAGTCGGCCGCTGCTCCCATTCTCTCGCGTCCAAACAACGATCGATCCCTGCCTCTGCAGATCAAGCCAGTAACTTCCGTGCCGCACTACAATCCGTTCTGCCCCCAACTCGACCGTCGCCTGGAGATTCCCGTTCAGCCCATGTGCCGCCGTGTAACTGCGGAGCAGGGAAGCGAGCGAGACCCATAGCTCCGCGTACAGATGCTCCGCGCCGTCCACTAGCGGTCGATCTCTCCCAGCACAATGTCAATCGACCCGATCGCCGCCACCACATCCGACAGCATCCGCCCTTTGCACATCGTCTCCAGCGCCTGCAGCGAAGCGAACGAAGGATTGCGCATGTGCACGCGCCACGGCTTCGCGGTCCCGTCCGACACCACGTAGTACCCCATTTGCCCGCGCGGCGATTCGATCGACTGGTACACTTCGCCCGCCGGAACGGCAAAGCCCTCGGTCACGATCTTGAAGTGATGGATCAACGCTTCCATCTGCGTCTTCATCTTTTCCCGTTCGGGCAGCACGACCTTGGGCGCATCGGCCTTGATCGGCCCTTCGGGCATGCCATGCAGCGCCTGTTGCACGATCTTCACGCTCTGGCGCATCTCTTCCAGGCGCACCTCGTACCGCGCCCAGCAATCGCCAACCGTCGAGACCGGCACTTTGAAGTCGAACTTCTCGTAACTCGAGTAAGGAATGTCCCGACGCACGTCGAAATCCACGCCCGACCCCCTCATGTTCGCGCCGGTCACGCCCAGCGCGATCGCATCCGCCGCCGAAAGAACTCCCACGCCTTTCAGCCGGTTCATGAAGATGGGATTGCCGGTGAGCAGGTTCGAATATTCGTCGATCCTCTCTGGGAAGCCGCGAATAAATGCATCGACGCGATCGAAGAAATCGAGCGGAGGCTCCAGCGCCAGCCCTCCGATGCGGAAGTAGCTGGTCATCATGCGCTGGCCGGCCACATCCTCGAAAATTCTTAAGATGTCCTCACGTTCGCGGAAGGTGTAGAGCAGTAATGTGAGCGCTCCAACGTCCATCGCGTGCGTGCCCAGCCACACCAGGTGCGAATTCAGTCGCGTCAGCTCGGCCAGCAGCACGCGGATCCACTGCGCCCGCGGCGGAATCTCCAGTTGCAGCAGTTTTTCCACGGCCAGGCAGTAGCACAGGTTATTGGCCATCGGGCTGAGATAGTCGATGCGATCGGTCAGCGGCACTACCTGCTGGTAGAACTTCGCTTCGCAGGTTTTCTCGATCCCCGTGTGCAGATAGCCGATCTCGGGCACCAGCCGCAAAACAATCTCGCCGTCGATCTCCAGCACCAAGCGCAGCACTCCGTGCGTGGACGGGTGCTGGGGGCCCATATTCAGCACCATGTGCCGATCCGTGGTGCCTTCGGCCTTCATCGCCTCGATAACCGGCAGTTCCGCAAGATCGGGCATCTATCGATATCCCTCCACCGGATAGTCCTTCCGTAATGGATGCCCCTGCCAGTCGTCCGGCATCATGATGCGGCGCAGATTGGGATGGCCCTCGAAGCGCACTCCGAAAAGATCGAAAACTTCGCGCTCATAAAAATCGGCCGCCGGCCAAACCGGCGTAATCGAGTCCACGGCCGGATCCGCCTCGTCCACCATCACGCGCAGCCGCACGTATTGCTTGAGCGCATGCGACAGAATCTGATAGCTCAGTTGGAAGCGCGGCGAAGAAGGAAACCAGTCGACCGCGGTCAGATCTTCGAAGAAGTTGTAGCCGGCCTTCTTGATCGCCTCGCAGGCAGCCCGAATCTGCTCCCGGGCGATGGTCATTGTAAGCTCGCCGCGGTGAAACTTCGCGTCTTCCAAGGCGCCGGCATTCCATGCCATCAGGGCTTTCACCGCCGGGTGTGCGCCAAGTCCTTCAAGAACAGCGGATTTGCCCTCAAGTGCCGTGGGTTCAGCCATGCTATAGGTCCGCCTTATCCATGCTCCAGTTCAGAACGCCCTTGCGCACAATGTAGTAGAGTCCGACGGCGATAAATCCCAGATACACCAGCATCTCCCAGAAGCCGAAGAGTCGCGAGCAGCCGGTTAATGCGGGCAGTTTGCGATAAACCACGGCCCACGGCAGCATGAACACCGCTTCCACGTCGAAGAGTATGAACAGCATGGCCACCATGTAGAAGCGCACGCTGAATCTCCCGCGCGCGTCGCCCACGGCTTCAATGCCGCACTCGTAGGCGGCCAGCTTGATGGGGGTGTCGCGATGCCGGCCGATCAACCGCGAGGCCGCTACCATCAACGCGCCCAGACCGAGCGCGAAGGCGATCTGCATCAACAGCGGAAGATATTGCCAGAAGTAGGGAACCATTCTCGCCCAGCCCGAATCGAAACAGGTGAGTTTTCAGTGGGCCGCGGATAGGTACCCGACCTCCCCGCTGGCCGCTGGTTTGAGCTTAGGTTCCCCAACCGATCCCGTCAAGGCGAGGGGCGTTGATCGAAGATGGCAAAGCTCGGCGGCTTGGCAAGTGAGGCGCATCACTGCGAATACTTCTGCCTTTTGGGCACAATCGCTTTGCTCGAGTGAAAGGCGAGCGAAAGCCAATTCAACACCGGCATGGGATCAGTTCCCCCGAAAAATGGTTGTCGTCCCGCAGAAACGGGGCTGAATGGCCGATGAGTTGCTAGAGGTCAAGGCATATGGCAACCACGATTCACGGTTTTCCGCTTCCCGCCGCGGCGGTGGAGAAGCAGGACACAAGCATCGCGTTCCGGCCGAACAAGCGCATTTCGCGCCATTCGCGCCGCGCGCTTCGTATGCTTGCCCACGCCATCGAGTACGTGGCCAACGAGTTCCTCCGCGACTCGATCCCGCCAGGCCCTGGCAATGCTCGCCTGCGCGCCGTGCAACTGCTGATGGCGGCAGAACGGGAAGTCCACGCTGAGTGTCCGGATGGCCCCAGCTTCGCGGACCAATGTCAATGGTTCTTCCGCCCACGAGCCTGAGATCGCAGCGCAGCGCTCGTTTTCATGCCGCCCAATGGTAAGCTGACCCCGTGAAGCTTTGCGCTTGTTGCTTCTTCGGGCGCCTCCATGTGCCGGCGCCGGAGCCCGTCCTCTTCCTCGCGCTCCTCTTCGCTATCGCTTTTCCCCGGGCCCTTGCGTCGCCGGCCGCCGATCGTCCCGATTCCACCCCGACGCTGGTTTTTTCCCGGTTTGCGCCAGGCAAGCCGCTCCACATGGTCGCGTATGGCGACTCGCGATTCACCGACCCCTCTACGATCGTGGGCACCAATCCGCGCGTTCGCGAGTGGCTGGCCGCGCGCATTGCCGAAGTTCATCCTGCGGTGGTGTTGCTCACCGGCGACACGCCGTACTACGGCGCGAGAAAATCCGACTGGAGAGTTTTTCAGGAGGAGACCGCGTCATGGCGGGCTCAGGGCATCCTCGAGTTGCCAACTACGGGCAACCATGAGATCTACGGTGGTGCCAGACAGGGAAT
>JASHTH010000270.1 GCA_030040655.1 Acidobacteriaceae bacterium
CTCGTGATCCAGAAGCGGGACACGCTTGCCGGCCGGCTTCTTCCGGTCGTTGCCGGGTAGGCCGCATGGCTGACCATAACCATCGGAAGCTGCCTGCGCAGTTCGCGATAGGGCGCAAGGTCCTCGCTCCATAACTGGCGAAAACCACGCCCGATCGCCGGCCTCTCGACGTGCGAATCGAGTTCGCCGCCTCCCAATCCGGGAAAATGCTTGCCGCATCCCGCTACCCCTTGCGCCGACAGCCCGGCAAGGAAGTTCCGCGCGTATTCGATCACTCCAGCCGCCCCCGGCGCAGCGGCGCGCGTACCCATTACCCCGGCCGATGCCGGCAAGGCCAGATCGAGCACCGGCGCCAGCGTCGCGTTGAAGCCGAATGCTTTTACCGCGCGCGCCGTCAGTTCGCCGTGCTCGCGCATCAGCGCGCTGCCGCTCCGTGCCCCATCCTTTGGCGTCCGCCCTGGCGGACTCGAAAGGGTGGGATTCGATGCTCTCGTCGCCACCGCCTGGGCCGACGGCATGGGCGCCAGCGCTTCGCGCAAGCGGTTCACGGTTCCACCCTCCACATCCACGCAGCGCAGGCTATGGGGCGCGCAATGGGCCGTCGCGTCCGTGAGCAGCGCTCGCGTCTGCCCTGCGTCCGCGATGTTTCGCCGGAAAAGGATGATCCCCGCCGGCCGCACGAGCTTAAGCCACGCGCGTTCGCACTCGGCGAGTTCCGGGCCTGCGAGCCCCACCACCATCAGGCTTCCCGCCGCATGACGCAGATTCGCCGTCATCCTTTTTCCTTCAGCTCCGCTTGCAACTCTTCGAGCAGGTTCAACGCTTGCAGCGGAGTGAGCGAATTCACGTCCGTAGCTTCAATGCGGTCCACAATGCGTTGCGAGAGCGGCGTGAAGATGGTCAGCTGCACGGGCTCCGCGGCCTCGGCTTGCACGTTTGTCGCCGTGAACCGCTCCTGCTTCTCGTGCTGCTTCAAGATACGCTTCGCCCGCTCGAGCACCGCCGAAGGCAGCCCGGCGAGGCGCGCCACCTCGATGCCATAACTCTTGCTTGCGGCGCCGGGCTCGATGCGATGAAGAAAGACGATACCGCCCGCAACTTCCTTCACCTCCACGCGCAGGTTTCGCACCCTCTTCAACTTTTCTTCCAGAATGGTCAGCTCGTGATAGTGCGTGGCAAAGAGCGTTCGCGCGCCGGTTTCGGCGTGAAGGTATTCGACCGTGGCCCAAGCCAAGGCCAGTCCATCGAAGGTCGCCGTTCCCCGGCCCATCTCATCCAAAAGAACCAGCGACCGGCGCGTGGCTGTATTCAGGATCGTCGCCGTCTCGGTCATTTCCACCATGAAGGTCGATCGGCCCCGCGCCACGTTGTCGCTGGCGCCGATGCGCGTATAGATCCGGTCCACGAGGCCGAAGCGCATGCTGTCGGCCGGAACAAAACTTCCCATCTGCGCCAACAGCGCCAACATGGCCGCCTGGCGAAGGTAAGTGCTCTTGCCGCCCATGTTAGGCCCTGTTATGAGCAGCAAACTCGGGCCTTCATTCCCTGCGCTCAGGAAGATGTCATTGGGGATAAAGCTCCCTTCGCGGGTCTCTTCCATCCACTGCTCGATGACCGGATGCCGGGCCGCGGCAGCCTCGATGACCGGCTCTTCCACAAGCACCGGGCGCACATACCGCCGTAAAGCCGCCAAATGGGCAAAATCAGCCAGCAGGTCGGCTTCGGCTACCACGGCGGAAGAGCGCCGGATACGGCCGGCGGCTTCCAAAATCGCGCTTCGCAATTCGGCAAAGATCCTCTTCTCGATCTCGATCGACCGCTCGTGGGCGGTGAGAATCTTGCGCTCGTATTCCTTCAGTTCCGGCGTGGTAAACCGCTCCGCGTTCACCAGCGTTTGCTTGCGTTCATATTCGGACGGAGCCAGATGCAAGTTAGCCTTGGTAATTTCGATATAGTAGCCGAACACCGAGTTATAACGGACTTTCAGCGAACTTATCCCCGTGCGTGCGCGCTCACGATCTTCGATAGCCGCGATCGATTGCCGGCCATCGGTCGAAGCTATCTTCAGCTCATCCAGCTCTGGATCGACACCCCGCGCGATTGCGCCGCCGTCCGCCAGTGTCAGCGGCGGCTCTTCCACCAGCGTCGACCGAATTCTCTTTGTAACGTCTTCAAGCAGATCGAGGCGCGCCTGCAACTCTCGCCATCTTTGAGTCCGCATGACTTGGAGCGCGCTGCTCAGTCCCGGGAGACGGGCCAGGCTCCCGGCCAGCGCCCGCACGTCGCGCGGTCCGGCCGAATCGAGCGCGATCCGCGCCAGCAGCCGCTCCAGATCTTGGATTCCGGCAAGCGCCCGCCGCAACTCCTCGCGCCGGATCACGTCGCCATGCAATTCGCCCACAGACTCATACCGCGCCTCCAACGTGTTGCGCTCGGCCAGGGGCCGAAGGATGGTCGCGCGCAGCAGCCGCTTGCCCATCGGCGTCTGGCATTCGTCGAGCGTGTGGAAGAGCGTCGCGCCATCGTCCTGACCGGAAAAAAGCGGCGCGACCAGTTCGAGGTTTCGAACCGTGACCTGGTCCAGCAGCAGTGCCGTCGAGTGCTCCTGAAACTTGATCGAGTCGATGTGCAACGCCTCATTCTTCTGCGTCGTACGCACATAGTGCAATATCGCGCCGGCGGCAACGGCCGCAGCCGGATGTCTGTCCAGCCCGAATCCCTCGAGCGAGCGCACGTGCAGTTGCCTTTCCACGAGCGGCACTGCAAAGTCGCGAGTCCAAACCCAGTCCTCGACGCGCGTGCGGGCGGGGACCTGCTCCAGTTCGGGCCACATTTCTGCGCCGTCCTTCAGCAGAACTTCGCTCGGCTGTGCCTGCAGGATCTGATCCAGCGCCTGCTGACGCGCCGTCCGGCCGTTAAACTCCGCTACGCGAAACTCGCCCGTTGAGACATCGAGGAGCGCCAAGGCGACCACCGGCTCCGGCCTGCCGTTCTCCGCTCGCGGCCGGTCATGCCGAGCGGCCGTCTTTGCCGCGCCGTGCGATTCGGCCGCAAACAGCGCAGCCAGAAAATTGTTCTTCTCCTGCCCCAGATTCACGTCGAAGGCCGTTCCCGGCGTGAGCACGCGCGTCACCTCGCGACGCACGATCTTCTTGGCGAGCTTGGGATCCTCCATCTGTTCGCAGATGGCAATGCGATAGCCTTTGCGCAAAAGCTTTGCCAAATAGCTCTCCACGGCGTGATAGGGAACGCCGCACATGGGAACCTGCCGCTCACGGTCGCGCGCGGTCAGCGTCAACTCGAGTTCGCGGCTGGCGGTTACGGCATCGTCGTAGAACAGCTCGTAGAAATCGCCCATGCGGAAGAAGAGCAGCGCGTCGGGATGCTGCCGCTTTGCTGCCCAGTACTGGCGCATGAGCGGCGTCTGAGTCGGGGCTTCCTGCGATGGGGAGATGTTGGACACGGATACGCCAGCATACCGTGAAGCGAGTGCCTGCGTGTAGTGGTGTGTGCTGCAGCCGTTATACTGGATGTTACTTCTCCACGTTACGGCAGCAAGGTTAGAGCGCGCATGTATCTGTTATGGCTTCGAGTGGCTGAGGTTCTTTATGGACTGGCCTCGGTGTCGGCGCTGGCTGCGGTTTTTGGCCATCGCCAGCTATGGCAGCGGGTGTGCGTGCCGATTACGGTGCTGGCGTGGTTTTTCCATGCGATTTCATGCACGGAGATGCTGGTGCTGGCGCACCGGTGGATGCCGATGGGCATGCACGAGGTGCAGTCGCTGCTGGCGCTGCTGATTGCGACGGTGTTTCTGCTGATTGCGTGGCGCTATCGCACGCTTTCATTCGGGATTTTTGCGCTGCCGCTGGCGTTTCTGCTGACGGTGGTTCCGGCGCTGGGGCCGGACAAGTTCGCGTTCAGCTCGCCGATCCGGAGCGGATGGCTTTTTGTTCACATTACTGCGTTGCTGGTCGCGTATGCGGCGCTGATTTTCAGTCTTAGCGCGAGTCTGCTGTATCTAATCCAGGAGCGGCGGTTGAAACGGAAACGGTCGCCAGGTTTTCTGGACTGGCTGCCTCCGCTTGAAACGATGGACCAGATTGCACAGACGACGCTGGTGCTGGGCTTTTGCGGAATGACGATCGGGCTTTTTGCCGGGTCGCTGATTGCGCAGGAGAGCTACGGGGCGGCGTACTTTGCCGATCCGAAGATCTGGCTGTCGTTCCTGATGTGGGGGCTGTATGTGGCGATGCTTTCGATACGCCGCAGCACGGGGCTTCGCGGGGTAAAGGCGGTTTATCTTTCGTCGCTGGTGTTTCTGGGGATGCTGAGCGTGTGGGCGGCGAATGTTTTCAGCTCAGTGCACAGGTTCAGCGCGCCATGAAGATTTTACTGACAGGACTGAACCACAAGACCGCTCCGGTGGAGCTGCGGGAGCGGCTGGCGATTGCTCCGCAAGATCTGAACGCAG
>JASHTH010000271.1 GCA_030040655.1 Acidobacteriaceae bacterium
GGCGAAACTCCGGGCCGAAATATCGAAAGCGCAAAAGCTCAATGTACACCGCGCCGCGGCGATCGGGTCTATGGTTCCTTGTAGGCCACGCAGTCGATCTCCACCTTGCAGTCGACGACCATCTGCGACTGAACGCAGGAGCGCGCCGGCGGATTCTGGCCGAAGAACTCGCGGAAGACGGCGTTGAAGGCGGCGAAATCGCGCGCATCGTCGAGCCATACGCCGCAGCGTACGACATGCTCCGGGCCATATCCGGCTTCGTTGAGAACGGCGATGAGGTTCTGAATTGCCTGGCGCGCCTGCACGGCGACGCTGCCGGTGGCCAGTTCGCCGTCGCGCAGCGGAACCTGGCCGGAGACGTAAAGCCATCCATCGGCCACGACGGCTCTCGCGAAGGGAAGTGCTCCCGGTTTGTTCGCGCCCTCCGCGCCAATGCGCTTGATGGTCATGGTGTGCTCCTTCATGGTTTCTTGAACAACAGGTGATCTTTTCCCGAAAAAAGGACAACCGCAGATCCTTCGCTCCCTCCCGCTTCGCGTCTGATCGCTCAGGATGACAGACGCAAGAACATCACGCAGCAGCCGAGGTTTGCGGTTGGTTCGCACTGCCTAGTCGCATACGGTCACCTCTCAGCGGTTTTCGACCCTTCTATGAACTTCCCGACAGCCGAAACGACCCAGAGCATCGCGTACAAATCCGCGATACCGATAGGGATAATAACGAGAACTGGAATCCATTTGGTGGTCCAGGGGATGAACAGAATCAACGGGAGATGAAGCGCCGCGAGGGATGCCATGGTGATCCAAAACCACACACGCTCCTTCAGCTTCCACCTCATTGCAACAGCGATAATGATTATCGAAACTGAGAAAACGGTGGAACGCGCAAGAGCCAACTTGCCGAAATGGTCGAAAAAGGCAAAAAGTAAGAAAGCGCCGATCGGGATAAGAATATATCCCCATAGGGGCAAGCGCATTCGTCTTTCTTCTGCAGTTATTATTTTGCCCAGTTGCACTTTTGCGATCTCCCTTAATAGAAGCCGGGCTACTGAATCCACTCCGTCTTGCCGCGGGGCAAAAATCGGCCGGCACGCTGGCGGGTGGGTCCTTGTGCATTGTAGGCGATAGCGCCGTTCACCCAGACACCGGCGATCCCTAACGAGGGCCGAATCGGGTCGTCGAACGTAGCCGTGTCTTCGACTTTTTCCGCATCGAAGAGCGTGAGATCGGCGTAGTAGCCCTCACGGATAAGGCCGCGGTCCGCCAGGCCGAAGCGCCGCGCCGGCATGCCGGTCATCTTGTGAATCGCTTCGGTGAGTGAAAACAGCTTCTCTTGGCGGCAATAGCGGCCGAGCACGCGGGGGAATGTTCCCCACAGTCGCGGATGCGGCCGAGGATCGTTGGGCAGGCCGTCGGAGCCGATCATCGTGGCTGGATGCCGAAGGATGCGGCGCATGTCGTCTTCGCTGATGCTGTGGTAGATGGCTCCCGCGGGCTGCAGGCGGCGCGCCGCTGACAGCTGCGAAATTTGCCATTGTTTCGCAATTTCTGCGAGCGTTTGCCCGGCCACTTCAGGATGTGAAGTGCTCCAGGTAACGGTAATCTTCACGCGCTCGTCCACCTGGCGCAGGTCGAGCGTGCTGGAACCTGCCGCATAGGGATAACAATCGCCGCCGATCGGCTGTGCGGCGCGCGCTGCTTCGAACGCGTGCAGCACTTCGCCGCTGCGTCCCCAGTTGGCGATGCCTGCGCATTTCAGATGCGAAATTACGACCGGCACGCGTGCCGACCGGCCGATCGCAAAGGCTTCGTGCATGGCATCGAGGATGGCGTCGGACTCCGTGCGCATGTGCGTGGCGTACACTGCGCCAGCCGCTGCCAAGGGCTGGGCCAGCTCCATTACTTCTTCAGTCGTTGCGAAGGTCGCCGAAAGATAGGCAAGGCCCGTGCTCAAGCCCAGAGCGCCGTGATCGAGCGCATCCTGCAACTGCGCGCGCATCGACGCGATCTCGATCTGGGTTGCTGCGCGATCCAGCCGCTCCATATGGTTGTTGCGTAGCGCGGTGTGGCCAACCAGTGCCGCGACATTGACCGCCGGTTGCGCGGCGCAGATCGCGTCAACGTACCTGGAAAAGGTCGGATAGCGAAACTGGTCGGCTTCGCCGAGAAGATTCATGGGGTCCGGCAGCCGGCCGCTCAGACTGACTGGCGCGGCGCTGATGCCGCAGTTGCCGACAATCACGGTAGTCACGCCCTGGGAGATCTTGGGCGCCATCTCCGGGTGGCGGATCACATAGAGATCGTCGTGTGTGTGGACATCGGTGAAGCCGGGCGCAAGCGCCAGTCCGTCAGCGTCGACTGTGGTTGCAGCTCTGAAATCCAGCCGCGGACCGATCGCCGCAATCCGGTCGCCGCGGATGGCCACGTCGGCGATCTCCTCGCCAGTCCCGCTGCCGTCGAAGACCCGCGCATTGCGAATCAGCGTGTCGCAAGTGGACATCCTGGTCTCCTCGAACTATAGGCTATATGCAGCGCGCGACTTGACCGGCATTCTGCAGTGCCCGATTGGAGATTCCTGCGGTGGACACAAAAACGCTTTCGACGATTGTCAACGATTCGATCGGTCCTCTCAACAAGGGGCTGGGACCTCTGAGCCAACCGCTCGAGCGCGAAGAGATCGCGCGCCTGCGCTGGAATCTGCTGCGCGAGGATCTCAGCCTGCCGGCCGCGGTGCTTTATCAGGACAAGCTGAAGCACAACCTTGAATGGATGCGCCGATTCATCGCCGCCTATGGCGTGCAGCTTGCGCCGCACGGCAAAACTACGATGGCGCCGGCGCTCTTCAAGATGCAGCTTGATGCCGGCGCCTGGGGCATCACGGTGGCTACGGCGCATCAGACACGCGTGTCGCATGCGCATGGCGTGAAGCGCGTGCTGATGGCGAACCAGCTTGTCGGCAAGCAGAATATGGCGACGATCGCAGCACTGCTGCGCGATCCGGAGTTTGCGTTTTATTGCCTGGTCGATTCGGCGGAGCTGGTTGAGCAACTTGGCGCGTATTTCTCGCGGCTCGGACTGCAGCTTCGTGTCCTGATCGAGTTGGGCATTCCAGGTGGCCGCTGCGGCGTTCGCGACGATGCGCAGTTGCGGCCCGTTCTCGAGGCACTGACGCACTGGCGTGGCTCGGTCGCATTAAGCGGCGTCGAGATTTACGAAGGCGTGCTCGACAACGAGACGTCGATTCGCGAGTTTCTGCGTCGAGCTGTCGCGGTGACAAAAGAAATCTCGGCGGGAGATCTGTTTCAGCGTTCGCCGGCGTTGCTTACAGGCGCCGGCTCGGCATGGTACGACGTGGTCGCGGAGGAGTTTGCGGCGGCGAGGTTCGACCATCCTGTCGAAATTGTGCTGCGGCCCGGCTGCTATATCGCTCATGACGTTGGCAACTACCGCAAGGCGCAGGAGCGCATTCTCGCCAACAATCCCGTCGCGAGACAGATGCAGGATGGGCTTGTGACCGCGCTGCACATCTGGGCGTATGTGCAGTCGATTCCGGAGGCAGAGAAAGCGATCGTGACCATGGGCAGGCGCGATGCGGCGTTCGACTCGGGTCTGCCTTCGCCGTCTGTCTGTTTTCGCCCGGGAAACTCGGAACCGAAGCCTGTGCCGCCGCGCTGGGTGGTAACCAAGCTGATGGATCAGCATGCTTTTCTGCAAATTGCGCCGCACGATGACCTGCGCGTCGGCGATATGATCGGCTTCGACATTTCGCATCCCTGCCTGACATTCGACAAGTGGCGAACGATGGTGGTGGTGAATGCGAAGTACGATGTTGTCGATGTGATCGAGACCTTCTTTTAAACCCGCTTCAGCCTTCGAGCTTGTAGCGCGTCTCCGCCAGCCGGTAGAGCTTGCGCCACACGAGCCGGTTCATGGTGACGACCATGAGCGAGATCAGAATGGTGGCCAGCAGCAGGATGGGGAATTGGCCGTTGTCCGTCGCCGCGTCGATCTGCGCGCCAAGGCCGATCGTCTGCAGCGTGCGGTCCTGCAGGTGCGAGTATTCGGCGAAGACCGAGGCGTTCCAGGCTCCGCCCGACGCCGTGACCATCCCGGTAATGAGATACGGAAAAATGCCGGGAAGAATGAGGCGCGTCCAGCGTTGCCAGCGGGTGAAATGGAAGATTTGCGCCACCTCGTGCAGGTCCGAGGGGATCGACATGGCGCCGGCGATCACGTTGAAAAGGATGTACCACTGCGTGCCCAGCAGCATCAGCGCTATGGAACCGATGCCCAGCCCGCCGCCAATTTTGACCAACCCAATGAGCAAGATGGGGAAGAATGCCGTTGCCGGAATCGAGGCCAGCACCTGCGCCAGTGGCTGCACCACGCGCGCCAGACGTGGCGTAAGGCCGATGGCGACACCTACCGGAATCGTCCACGCGGCAGAGATGAGCAGGGCAGCCACCACGCGCAGAAACGTGGCTACGGCGCTCTCCAGCAGCAGGCGCAGCTCCGGCCAGGTGATGGTGTGTAGCATCAGGACTGCCTGCGCGCCGCCCCACGCCGCGGCCGAGAGAAGCGCAACCGCCAGCACCCAAAGTCCGGGTGGAACCCTGCCGCGAACGGAATCGTCGCTCGGCTGAATCACGCGGCATTCGCGAGTGCGCGAAAGGCGACGGTAGATCGGCTCTTCGAGGCTCGTCCAGACGCGCCCCGGTACGGTGGTGAAAACCCGCGATCGCTGCAGCAGTGCAAGGATCGGGGACGTGACGCGGTCGGCGGCTTCGACCTGCTCGAACTTGAATTTGTCGCTCCACGCGATCAGGGGTCGCCATACCAGCTGGTCTGTTGCCACCACGATCAGAATCATCGCCGCAAAGCCGGCAAACAGCGCGCCGAGGTTGCCTTCAATCGTGGCCGTCTGCAGATAGCTTCCCAGGCCGGGAAGCTGAAAGTTGCGGTCGCCCATGGTAAACATCTCGCAGGCGATCAGCGCGAACCAACCGCCGGCCACCGAAACAATCGAGTTCCACACCAGCCCGATGGCGGCGTAGGGCATTTCGAGCTGCCAGAACCGTTGCCAGGCGGAGAAGCGATAGACGCGCGAGGCCTCGATCATCTCCCGCGGGATGGTCTTGATCGACGAATAGAAGCTGAAGGCGAGATTCCACACCTGGCCCGTAAAGATGAGCAGGATGACCCCCATCTCAATGCCCAGTTGATGGCCGGGAATCAGCGCCACCATGGCCAGCACGACGGGAGGCAGGAAGCTGAGCACCGGAATCGACTGCAGGATGTCGAGCAGCGCGATCATCCACGCCTCGATGCGCGGATTGTAAGCCGCGGTATAGCCGTAGGTGACCGCGAAGATCAAACTTAAGAAGTAAGCAATGGCGATGCGGAAGATGGAGTTAAAAGCGTAGACGGGCAACGCCCAGATCGAGGTAGAGATGGGCACCACCGGGACCGGTCGGCCCATCCAATACTCGCCGGTGTGGACAAAAGCGGCAAAGAGCGCCAGCGCGCAGCAGGCCAACCCAAGGTCGATGACAAAGGGCCAGGTGCGCACCGCGACCAGCGACCGCGCCAGCGTGTGCTGGAGCTTCACGTGGCTTCCTCGCCGGCAGTTGCTTCTTCTTCCAACGCGTCGGGCAACACAAAGCGCCGGCGGCCGGCGTCGTAGTCGAAGAGCTCGGCATAGCGGCCCCAGGCGATTGCCGTTTCCATCTGGCGCTGCGTCTCTTCTTCGCTGAACTGCTCGTCGAGCATGTCGAGGAAGAATTCCTCCGGCACAGTGTGATCGCTCTTGGTTTCCACGGCGCGGCGAATCTGGCGCAACAGAAGGATGTTTCGCACCGCCGCGTCGCGGAAAAGCTCCTTTTGGCGAAGGATCTCCGAGTTGGCGAAGTCGGCTCCGCTCTCGGTGATCACGGCGTCGCCTTCTTCGATCGTCAGGAAGCCGAGAAGCTGCGCGGCGTCGACGATCGGCAGCAGGTCGTCGATCTCGAAGGCCAGATCGTTGGCCAAGCGGTAGATGTCGTCGCGCCCGCCCTTGTCGAGCAGCAGTTCGAGTAGGCCGGCGATGCCGCCGGGGCGCGCGTGCGGCAGCATCTGGTAGTGCATCTGGCGCTGGTCGCGTACGCGCGAGCCGGCAAGCGGCTCCGGCGCCGGGGCGGGGACGTCGGGCTGGGTGAGCACCTTATAGATGTAATCCACGAGCTGTGTAAAGGGCTCGGACTTGCGATCGCGCGGCTGCGGAATCTGCACGCGAAAGTCGGTGCGGATGTGTCCTGGGTTGCGCCCCAGCACAATGATGCGGTCGGCCAGCAGCACGGCTTCTTCAATGTTGTGGGTGACGAGAAAGACGGCCTGAGTGGGCATGGTCTTGTTGGCCCACAATTCCAACAGTTCGCTGCGCAGGTTCTCGGCCGTGAGCACGTCGAGCGCGGAAAAGGGCTCGTCCATGAATAGGACTTCGGGTTCCACCACCAGGGCGCGCGCAAAGCCGACCCGCTGGCGCATGCCGCCGGAGAGCTCTTTGGGATAGGCAGCTTCAAAGCCGTCGAGGCCGACCGTGTCGAGCATGCGCATGCTGCGCTGGCGGCGCTCTTCGGCCGAAACGCCGCGCGCCTGCAGCGGAGCCTCGACATTTTCCAGCACCGTCAACCAGGGGAACAATGCGAAACCCTGAAAGACGATGGAGACATTGACCTCGGTATCGCCAATTGGTTGGCCGTGCCAGTAAACTTGACCGGCCGAGGGGCGCGACAGGCCGGTCAGCATGCGCAGCATGGTCGATTTGCCCGAACCGGACGGCCCGAGAAGCGCCAGGATCTCGCCGGGAACGATCTCGAGGTCGGTGGCCGAGATCACCTGAATCCGGTTCTGGCTCGGCTGCGCGTAATACTTCTCGATCTTCTCGGCACGAATGATCGATTCAGCGGCCGGCTTGCGGACGATCTTCTCCGTGGCGGTTTCTGGCATGCGCGGCTCTCCGCTGCCGGGGTTGGATCGGGCCGCCCGGTCTTTCGAGTGTAATCTGCGTCAATTGCGTTCCGATGAATCGAGTCTGGCTGCGGGACCGTACCGGCAGCGCAAACGCGGGAGAGGACTTCATCTCCGGGCAATCGCGGCCCTCTCGGGCGAGCAAATCCCCTGAGACAATTTGCTTCTTCAGAGCGTATCATTTAGGCAAGCCTCTTGCCAGGGAGCAAGGGTGATCCCTGACTCGCGGGCAGTTCTCCGCAAGCCTTCTTCTCCGCGCTGTCAATTTGTTGCCCCAATCGGATTCCAAAGGAGCCTATGCCGGACAACCATTCGAAACCCAAGGTTCTTGTGGTCGACGACGAGCGCGTGATCGCCGATACCCTGGCCATGATCCTCAATCAGAGTGGATTCGATGCCCGGGCGGTGTATTCGGGCGAGAAGGCGCTCGAATTCGCTCCTTCCTTTGAGCCGGACATGCTCATCTCCGACGTGATCATGGCCGACCTGAATGGAATCGATGCGGCGATTCGAATCCGCTCGCTTTTGCCGGGAATCAAAATCCTGCTTTTTTCGGGGCAGGCTGCAACCGCCGATCTTTTGGAGAAAGCCCGCGCCCGGGGCTACGAATTCGAAATCCTCGCCAAGCCCGTCCATCCCCAGGATCTGCTCAGCAAGCTGCGAGGATGAGTCGCACCCCTGCGTCCTCGAAGGAGCCGGATCCACGCAGGCGCTCCTAGAGCCGCATCTCGCGTCGGCCCTCCATCGCGCGCGACATGCTCACCTCGTCGGCGTATTCGATGTCGCTGCCGGCCGGCACGCCCGTTGCAATCCGCGTAATCCTGACCTCAAATCCGCGCAGCGACTCGGCCAGCCAGTTCGCCGTGGCCTCGCCTTCCAGCGTGGGGCTGGTGGCCAGAATCACTTCCTCCACTTCGCCGCGCTCCACGCGCGCCAGCAACGTGCTCGTGCGCAGCTGTTCGGGACCGACCCCGTGCAGAGGCGAGAGCGTCCCGTGCAGGACGTGGTAGACGCCCTGATAGCCTTGTGTTCTTTCCACTGCCGCGATGCTCGTCGGTTCTTCGACGACGCAGACCAGCCGCGGGTTGCGCGCGGGGCTGGTGCAATAGGCACATGGGTCGACATCCGTGATGTTATTGCAGATCGAGCACAGGCGCAGGCTGGCCTTCACGCCCCGCACCGCTTCGGCCAGCGCCGTCGCGTCTTCGTCGCTCGATCTGAGGATGTAAAAAGCGAAGCGCTGCGCGGTCTTGGTCCCCACCCCGGGGAGTTTCTTTAGCTCTTCAATGAGCCGCGCCATGGGCTCGGCATATCGTGCCACTCGATTGCCTCCGTCGACTCTACAGGCTGCGGGAGGAATCCCTTTGAGCCGAAATCGCGAGTCAGGGCACGACTTCAGTCGTGCCGAAAGCGGGGCAGAATCAACGCGGGCTTCAGCCCCTGTGAGATGCTTTTTGCCGCGATCTACATTCGCTTCGTCCTTGTCATGTCCTTCTACGGCGTTTTAGGAGATTGTGTGACGTTTCTGACGTGGTAAAAGATCGTCGCTCCCCGGTAGTCCCACCGCAACGACGAACTCATGCCGTTGGGGACCCTGGGGTCGCGCCGACCTTGGGCAACGTCCGAACGGACACACTATTTCCTAAACTGCCCTAGCCTATTCCCGGCAGCTTCAACCCGCCCAAAACGCCCTGCACGCTCGATTGGATCGCCTCTTCCGCCTTGCGGCCGGCTTCGTTGACAGCGGCTACCACCAGGTCTTCGAGCATTTCCACATCGGGATGTTCTCCGCTCAGCGAAGCCACTGCCGATGGATCGATGCGGATCTTGAGTAGCTGCTTCTTGCCGTTCATGCTCGCCGTGACGGCCCCGCCGCCGCTCGATGCTTCGACGACCGTCTGGGCCAACTTGCGCTGGACCTCTTCCTGCATCTGGTTGGCCTGCGAAAGCATCTCCTGCAGCTTGAGCGGGTTGATCATGGCTTGAACTCCTCATCGATCGAATCAATAGATACCGTTCAACGGATACCGTATCTTAGCAGGCTCATTTTTCGCGCAGATCGACCACACTGCGGACCTCGGCGTGCAGAATCTCCTTGGCGCGCTGAACCATCGGATTCGCAAGCGCCGCCTCCTGAACGCCGCCTTTGGCCGCCGCCGGAGTTGCCTGTTGCGCGGTAGCGGCATCTGCCTCTCCGGGAACGATGAAAAAGCGCGAAGGCGCGGACTGGCCGATCAGCGTTTCGCGAATGATCTTCTCGGCAGCGGAGTTGATGGTGAGGCTCAACATTTTCTTGCCCATGGCGGCTATTTCAATGCGCACCATCGCGCCTTCGAGCGCCCAGGATCCAGCGCCGAGCAACTGCGACGCCGACGAATGCCCGGCCTGCTCCAGCGCCGCACAGACTGCCCGTCGGAGCGATTCGACGGCTGTCTCATCCCGCGCGACGGGTTCCGGGCCGCGCTCCGCATCTTCGCGAGCGGAATCGATCGATCCATTCCGCTGCACACGATCCGGCGCGGAGGGAAGCGCCTCTACCGCTCCGGATGAGGACTCTGCTGGAGCAGCAACGGTCGCGGGTGCGGAGGTGCGGGACGACCCGAACGCGATTCGCGGACTCGCAGCAGGCGCCGCCGGCCGCGCTCCTGTGCTTTGGGCCACGCCGCTCAGCAGTTCCTCGATGGGCAACAGGCGCTGGGCGTGGACGAGCTTCAACATGGCCAGCTCGAGATGGAAGCGCTGTTCCTGGCGGTAGTTCAGATCGTCGAATGCCCGTAGAACGATCTGCAGGTTGCGCGTCAACTCCTCTTCGGTGAA
>JASHTH010000272.1 GCA_030040655.1 Acidobacteriaceae bacterium
GCGGATCGAATTTGGCGGGATCGAGCAGGTGCGCGGGGATTGCCGCGAAGCACGCGGCGTCGGTCTCTTCTATCGGCTCTCACAGGACACCCGCTATGCACTGCGCATGTTCCGGCGGAATCCGGGATTCACGGCCGTCGCTGTCTTGACGCTGGCGCTGGGCATCGGCGCGAATACGGCGGTCTTCAGCGTGATCAATGCGGTCATGCTGCGCGCGCTGCCGGTGCACGATCCGTCGCGCCTGGTGCAGGTCGCGTTCAAGGGCAAGCACGATGTAACAGCGTTTGTCGGCGAGAGCTTTCCGTACGCCGTTTTCGAGGATCTGCGCAAAAACAACCAGGTTTTCAGCGGCCTGGCGGGCTTCGACTCGTGGAGCCGATTTGAGGCGCACTCCGCGGATCCGGCCCCTGGTGCTCCCGGCGAGCCGCTGAAGGCGCAACTGGTCTCGGCCAACTTCTTCTCCGTGCTGGGTGTGAATGCGGTGCTTGGCCGGACGTTTGCTTCCGAGGAAGAACTTCCCGGCCATAACGTAGCCGTGATCAGCTACGCGGTTTGGCAGCGCGGGTTTGGGAGCGATCGGCGAGTGCTGGGAAAGAAGCTGCTGATCGACCGGACGCCGCTCACCATTATTGGAGTTGCGCCGGCGCATTTCAGCGGGGTGAATCCGGGCACGAACTACGACGTATGGGCGCCGACGGGCATGGCAAAGCAGTTGCTTGTGGACGATCCAGGACGGCTCACCGATGCGAACGAAAACTGGTTAAGCCTGATGGGGAGGGTGAAGGACGGAATATCGATGAATCCGGCAGCCGATCGGCTGGATGTGCTCTATCAGGCCGGGCAGCGCGCCCGCGACATCTCGCAATGGTCTCCGCAGGAACAGCGCGACTTTTTCACGCACCACATTGTTCTGTTGCCGGCGGCGAACGGAACGGACTACCTGCGGAAGGACTTCAGCCGGCCGCTCTTTCTGTTGATGGGGATGGTCTGCCTGGTGCTGCTGATCGCCTGCGCGAACGCGGCCAACCTGATGCTGTCGCGCGCGAGCACAAGGCAGCGGGAGATTGCCGTGCGCATGGCGCTGGGGGCGAAGGGCCGGCGGCTGCTGCAGCAACTGCTCACCGAGAGCGTGCTGCTGGCATTTGCAGCCGCATTGCTGGGATTGGTCTTCGCATATTGGGGCAGCCGTATTCTGGTCGCCTTGATGTCGATAACGCTCGACGTACATCCCGACCTGCGCGTGCTCGCGTTTACTTCGGCGATTGCGCTGGTCACCGGAATCGCTGCGGGAGTGGCGCCGGCGATTGCCGCGGCGCGAAAGAACCAAAGTCCGGCGCTGCGAACGGGAAATGCTCCTGCCATGGGTTCGCGCGGGGATTTCCGGCTTGGCCGCGCGCTTACAGTCGCCCAGGTGGCTTTGTCGCTCGTCGTCGTTTTTTCCGCGGTGCTGCTGGTGCGGACCCTGCGCAATCTCGAGACGCTCGACCCGGGATTCGCCAGGCAGGGCGTGCTGCTGTTCACGCTTTCTCCGGCCAAAGACGGAGCCGAATACACGGGGGAGAGACTGACGCAGCTCTATGGGCAACTTGCCGAGCGAATCGCTTCGGCGCCCGGCGTGCAGTCGGCGAGCTACTCGCTGCTCACGCCGATCAGCGGCGGCGGCTGGGACAACCGCACGTATATCGAAGGCTACGCGCCGGGACCGGGAGAAAATATCGACATCTATCTGAACGGGGTCGGCCGGCGCTTCTTCGAGACGCTCGGCACTCCTTTATTGCTGGGGCGCGAGTTTGACGCACGGGACGGACCCGATTCGACACCCGTCGTCGTGGTCAATCAGACGATGGCGCGGCGATACTTCGCGGGACGAAATCCGCTGGGCAAGCACATCGGCCGCTGGGCCTGGAGCGACCGGCGCGAATTCGAGATCGTTGGAGTGGTGGGAGATGCGAAGTATATGAGCCTGCGCGACGAAGTGCCGCCGACAGCCTATGTCTCCCTGCTGCAGTTTCCACCGCACGGCAGCATGACCTTTGAAGTGAGAAGCGTCCGGACCGCGAATCTGCTCTTGCCCGAGGTACGCGACGCCATTCGCGGCGTCGATTCCAGGCTGGCGCCAACCGAGACGAAGACGCTTGCCGAGCAGGTGGAACGCTCGCTCGATACGGAACGGTTGGTTTCAGCGGTCTCGGGCTGTTTCGCCGTGCTGGCGCTGGTGCTCGCGTGCATAGGGCTCTATGGAGTCATCTCCTATTCGGTGGCGCGGCGGACCAACGAGATCGGATTGCGCATGGCGCTGGGCGCGGAAAAGAACGATGTTTTCCGTTTGGTGGTGGGGCAGGGTTTGCGGCTCGCCATTGCGGGGCTGGCTATTGGGATCGTGGTTACGCTGATCCTGGCGCACGCGCTCACGAGCCTTTCGCAGATGCTCTATGGCGTACGCCCGAGCGATCCGCTGACTCTGGTCTCGGTGTCCCTGGCGCTGACGATGACGGCAATTCTCGCGTGTTCCATTCCGGCGCTGCGAGCGATGCGGATCGATCCCATGGCGGCGCTGCGCTACGAATAGAGAGATTCTCCGCCCAATCTCGGTCCGCGCGCGTGGGCCCTTCGGCTCAGTTCATCTGGCTCGACTTCGATTTGAGGTATTTGTCGAAGGGAATTTCGAAGTAGAAGAGCTCGCGGCCGTCGGCGTCGCGCAGTTCGTGCAGGTGCAGCTTGGCGCCCTTGAGCGGATTGTCAAGCTGCGACACGTCGTAGAAGAGAAAGCCGGCGCGCGTGGTGTGGGGCTCGACGACCAGCGCCTGGTACTCGAAGGTGTCGAAGTCTTCTTCGACCTCCTTGTCGCTGGCCTTGGGTTTGAGGCGGATGGATGGAATCGGGCCCGGCATGGGAATCTTGCCGCCTTCCTTTTCTTTGCGAGTCATTAACCGCTCAACGTCTTCGGGCTCGGCGGCCTGGATGCGGTCGCCCTCGGCCGTCTGAAAGAGAATGCGCGCGTCGCGCAGCGAGATGGGGCGGCTGCCGTTGTTGGTCACGATCAGGCGGATGGGCATAATGCCGTGAGCAAGATAGTCGACGCGAAAGATCGACTCCTTTTCTTTCGTGTCATAAGGCTCGGCCGCGATGGCAACCTTCTCGTTGTCATGAATCTCAACTGCGGCAAACGATGTGGCCGGTTGAACCGGCGGGGGGACGTGGTCGCTGGCCAAGGCGGGCAGCGCCAGGCAGAATGCGATCGATGGAATCGCCCCGAAATGCCGCATTGTGGCTGACTGTATCATTTGAGGGTCAGGCCGGGGGATGGCACGCTCCAGTGGATTAGACCGGAGGAAGGCAAGTTCCGTTTCGCATGGTGCTATTTTTCTATAACCTGGCGCTCTTCGTTGCCCTGGTTGCCGGATCTCCCTGGTGGCTATGGCGGATGGCGACAACCCGCAAGTATCGCGAGGGGCTGTGGCAGCGGCTGGGAGCGGTTCGCAGATTGCCGCGCGCCGATGGACGGCCGCTGATCTGGGTTCACGCCGTTTCGGTGGGCGAGGTTCTGGCCGTCAGCCGGCTCGTCAATGCTCTGGATACTGCTTTGCCGAAATACTACATCGCGATTTCGACGACAACTCGAACGGGCCAGGCTCTGGCGAAAGAGCGCTTCGGCGCCGAGCGGGTCTTTTATTCGCCGCTCGATTTGGCATGGGGAGTGCGCGCGCACCTGAACGCACTGCGGCCGCGGATGCTGGTTCTCGCCGAGACGGAGTTCTGGCCGAATCTGCTCACCGGCTGCTATCGTCGCGGAATTCCCGTTGCCGTGGTCAACGCCCGCATTTCGGATCGCTCGTGGCCGCGGTACCGCCGGTTGCGCAAGCTCTGGCAGCCGATTCTTTCCAGG
>JASHTH010000273.1 GCA_030040655.1 Acidobacteriaceae bacterium
GAGCGGAAAGATCCGGCTCGGCCCACCATCGGCTCCGGCTCGGTCAGTTCATCCCGTTTATGGGAAAATGAGAAGCCGGTTGAACAGGTGAGCTCATCAATAGCAGACGACTCGCCGCGGACGCTCGAGGAAGCCGAGCGGATGGAATCCGGTCGGCGCTCGAGGCCACCAAGGGACACCGCGCTGTGCGTCTCTCATGACCCTCTGTCGTGAGAGCTGGACAGTAGTGCAATATGAATCATTGGCGATGCCAAGGACGCTCGCGCTCCCGCAGACTCGGCCGTTTGGCAAGTTCCCTTTCAAAAGTCGGCCTCCCCTTCCCCACTCGGCCTGAAAACCGCCAAGTGGAACCTTCGTGAGACGGCGTCCCATCGCAAGGGCATGTGATTTCAGGCACTGGCGCCGGGATGGTGGCGGCCCGCAATGAAACGTCAGGGCATGTGATGCCAGTCACAGACGACGGCATGACGCGCTGGCGCACCATGATTACCGTCACGTTGCCTCACGTTCGCGAGTGATGGTCGGCACGTGAAATCGGGCGTCGAGATTCTAAGGCATTTCCGTTGTGGAGTCTTTTCTCTTCGCGAGAATGCCAAAGAGGTGCGTTGTGGAGTTTTCCCTCGCCCCCGGGAAACACGCGGCTGTCCTGAGTTGTCATCCCGTGAGCTGCGAAACCACCCAAAACAACCTGGAGGGCTTCTCGCCCGTTGATACCTTCAACCTCATGCTGGAGGATTTTGGAGCTGACGTCTTGTTGCCGGCTTCTGAGAGCGGCGCTTGACGATCGGATTCTGTATCGAACGCAGTAACACCCGTCCGTGGAAGACGAGAGCGGAAAGCTCGAATTCGTTTGCGCTAGGGAGGTGCAGCATGGCAGCTCGACTTGCCGAAGAATGGTTCGCCATATGTGGAGGTTGCGAGGTCACCATCCTCGACATCGGTGAACCACTGATTGACGTGCTCAAACAAGTAGAGATCGTGCACATGCCAGTCCTGATGGACCACAAGCTCTATGGCCAGACTGGCGAAAGTACAGAGATGGAAATCCCTGCGGCGGATGTCGGGCTCATAGCGGGGGGAATCCGCAACGAGGAACACAAGAAACTGGCGCAGGAGATGCGCAAGAAGTGCAAAATCCTGATTGCTCTGGGGTCCTGCGCCTGCTTCGGCGGTGTGCCGGCGCTGGCCAACCAATACAGCACGGAAGAATTGGTGGAGAAGGTCTACCGGGACAGCCTGACCACGGAGAAAAACGGCCTGCCCCACGAGCAAGTTCCGCCTCTGACCGACCGAGTCTATGCGGTCCACGAGGTGGTGCAAGTGGACGCCTATCTGCCCGGCTGTCCAACCACGCCGGAAATGGTGGCGGGAGCACTGGTGGCGCTGCTGGAAGGCAAACCCCTGCCCCTACTGGCCTCGAAAAGCGTTTGCGACACGTGTCCCACCAGGCGTGAAAAGAAGGCGGTCTCGACGCTGAAACGACGCCTGGATGCACCGGAATTCACGCCGGGAGCCCCACTGAGCGAGATGCGCTGCCTGATGGAGCAGGGCATCCTGTGTCTGGGACCGGCGACGCGCGCCGGCTGCGCCGGCAGCGACGGCAACCCGCGCTGCATTCGCGCCTACATGCCATGCGAGGGCTGCTTTGGCCCGGTGTCGGACAAAGCCAATCCCATGGTGGACATGATGGGGGCGCTTTCCTCGATCGGTCTCGATCCCAAGCAGATTCAGGATCGCGCCGCTACCTTCAACCGTTTTGCTGGCGCGGGCCGTCTGCGGCCGCTGCCCCGGAGGTGATTCATGGCAACCACACTGGTGATTCAACCTGTCACCCGCATCGAGGGCCACGCCAAAGTGACCATTCAGCTCGACGACGCCGGCAACGTGGATACGGCGCGAGTGAACGTGATTGAACTGCGCGGCTTCGAAAAGTTTTGCCTTGGCCGCCCCGTGGAAGACATGCCCCGCATCACGCCGCGGATTTGCGGAGTATGCCCGTGGTCGCATCACCTAGCCTCGGCCAAGGCTTGCGACGCGGTCTTTGGGGTCGAGCCGCCTCCTGCGGGCAAGAAGTTGCGCGAGCTGTGCAACAGCATCGCCTACATGGAGGAGCACATCCTGCACTTCTACTTTCTGGCCGCTGCGGATTTCCTGCTCGGCCCGGACGCCGATCCCGGGGTGCGCAACGTCATTGGCATCCTGAATGCCGCGCCCGACGTGGCGAGCCGCGTGGTCAAAGTTCGCCACATGTGCGCCAAAATGCTGGAAGTGCTGGCGGGCAAGCCCATCCACCCCCAGGCCGCGGTGCCGGGCGGCTTCAGCCGTCCCCTGGCCGGCAGCGAACGCGATCAGTTGCGTCAGATGGCCGACGAAGCTCTGGAACTGGCTAAGTTCTCCATTGCCTTCGCCAAGGAGAACGTGTTTCCCAAGTACCTCGACGTGGTGAAGACGCTGGGCGTGATCAGCACCGGATTCCTGGGGACCGTGGACGACAAGGGCGCTCTAGACCTCTATGACGGCCACCTCCGCCTGATGAAGCGCGACGGTACGTTCGTGGACTTTCCTTACGACAAGTACACGGACCACATCGCCGAGCACATCGAGTCGTGGAGCTATCTGAAGTTCCCCTATGCCAAGGAGTGGGGCAGCTTCTCGTTGGAGAATCCCGCGGCCATCTATCGCGCCAACACGCTGGCTCGCATCAACGTCTGCGACTTTATCGACACACCGCTGGCGCAGGCTGAACTGGTGGAGTTTCGCGAGAAGTTCGGGCGGCCCGCTCAGCTCACGCTGCTCTATCACTGGGCACGGCTGATCGAACTGCTCTACAACGCCGAGAACACTATCCGCTTGCTGGACGATCCCGACATTACCAGCGCCGAAACCCGAGTGAAGGTTACGCCGCGGGCGGCGCGAGGCGTAGGCGTCACGGAAGCGCCGCGAGGCACGCTCATCCACGACTACACGACTGACGCCGATGGCCTGATCACCAACGTCAACCTGATCGTGGGCACCACTCACAACAACGCCCCGATCAACATGTCGGTCACCCAGGCCGCCAAGAGCTTGATTCATGACGGTAAGTACGACCAGGGAGTGCTGAACACGGTCGAGATGTCAATCCGGGCTTACGATCCGTGTTTTTCCTGCGCGACCCACCAGCTGGACGGGAAGTTGTCAGTCAAGCTGGATATTTTCGACGCAGACGGAAAGCTGCTCGACACGCTCGCCAATTAAACGGCAGCGACGAGGAGGAAGCATGTGGGAGATCGAGCAATCCGATCTTCCCGACTTCTGCCGGAAGCCGACCCTGGTGCTGGGCTGCGGTAATCTCCTGTTCGGAGACGATGGCTTCGGGTGCGAGGTGGTGGACTACATCGAGTCACACTACCGCGTGCCCGACGCCGTCTGCATGCTGGACGCCGGCACGGGGGTACGCAAACTTCTATTTACTCTCTGCCTAAGTCCCGCCCGTCCCGAGCGCTTGCTAATCGTGGATGCGATCGATGCCGGACGCACTCCGGGGGAGATTTTCGAGATCGATCCCGCCGAAATTCCGGCGGCCAAACTTGACGATTTTTCGCTGCATCAGGTGCCCACGTCGAACTTGCTGCGCGATTTGCAGCAGAGCTGCGGGGTGGAGGTAAGAGTGCTGGCTTGCCAAACCGGGCCTTTGCCGGAACAGATCTCCCAGGGCTTGTCGCAGGCTGTAAGCGCCGCAGTGCCGCGCGCGGCAGAGTGGCTGGTCAGCAAATATTTCGCCCGCCACGATGGCTGGCCCGTGAAAGATAGGTTCGCACCGCCGCTGGCGACGGCAGGGGACATGCTATGAGCCCCAATATCTCATTGCTCAGCGACGGCAAGAAGTTCATGTGGGATGGGTTTTTGTGCGACGCCAAAGAAGACGCAGCGCGCGCAGGGCAGTCCTATCAGGACAACGGTTTTCAAATTCGGATCGTAGAGGAAGGCGGGAAGTTCCTGGTGTACACCAGAAGACCCGTCAAGGAAACCGCAGCTGCGGTGCAGTAGCGGGAGGTGGAAGATGGGAGCGGGCACGTTGCCCATACAAAGCGATCCGACACTGCTGGCCGAGATCCGGCGGTATGGGAAATTCGATCCCACGGGGTGCTACCAGTGCGGAAGTTGCACACTCACGTGCGATCTGGTCCAGGGCTCTTTGACCTTTCCCCGGCGCACCATGCGCTACTCTCTGTTGGGGCTGAGGCAGCCGCTGGTGGCGAGCCTGGAGCCGTGGGTCTGCCATGACTGCGGCGATTGCTCGGCTGCCTGTCCGCGCCAAGCTGAACCTAGTACCTCGATGATGACGCTGCGGCGTTTTCTCAGCGCGCAGTACGAGTGGACCGGGATCGGCGCCAAGCTTCTGCAGTCGACGGCTTGGTATGTGGGTTCCTTGATCCTGGTGGCGGCGTTCACCTTGCTGCTGATTGTCGGCTACCACCTCTGGTTCGTCAGGATGCCTGTCCGCGACTTTACCACGACGCCCTTCGGACTCGAGCACATGTTCCCCATCATGACGTACTACACGCTCACAGTGATGCTGCTTCCGCTATTGTTATTGCTGTCGCGCGCGGTCCGCATCTGGCGGCTCACCATGGCGCGACAAGGATTTGAGCGCATCCCGTTGTCTGCATACGCGTCTCAGGCGTGGGTCTACGTGCACCAGTCCGTGCTCCATCCACTGCTGCGCAAGTGCATAGAACCTGGCCGATGGACCGGGCACTGGCTTCTCGCTCTGGGCGTGGTGATGATGCTGGCCATCAAAGTGTTCGCACTGCGTTGGTTTCAGACGGACAATATCTATCCGCTCTATCATCCCCAGCGCTGGCTCGGATATCTCGCCGCCGGCTTTATCATTTACGGTATCGCCGACATTTTCGCCCGCCGGTGGCGAGCGCGTAAGCAGATTGGCAAGGAGACGCACTTCCGCGATCTGGCCTTTCCTGCCTTGCTCCTGATGACGGCGCTCAGCGGCCTCGCGGCGCACATCTTCCGCTATGCCGGCTTTGCTCTCACCTGTCACTACCTGTACGCCCTGCACGTGGTCATCGCGACGGACATGCTGGTTGTGGAGATGTCGTTCGGTAAGTGGTCTCACATGGTCTATCGTCCGCTGGCCTTGTATCTGCTGGCGGTCCGGGAAAGAGCCAACCGTCAGGCGCCCGCGGCGGAGGTCGTTCATGCCCTTTGAGGAATCCAAAAACTTTCCCATCGGAGCTGCCTTGGTGGTTGGGGGCGGTATCGGCGGCATGCAGGCGGCGCTCGATCTAGCCAACGGTGGCATCAAGGTGTATTTGGCCGAGCGCGGCCCTGCCATCGGCGGAGTCATGGCGCAGCTCGACAAGACCTTTCCCACCAACGATTGCGCCATGTGTACCATGTCGCCGCGTCTGGTGGAGATCGGCAGGCGCAAGGAAATTGACATTCTCACCTTGACTGAGGTGGAGCGCGTCGACGGGCAGCCGGGGAATTTCACTGTCACCATCAAGAAGCAGCCGCGTTTCATTGACGCAGCGAAATGCACTGGTTGCGGCGCTTGCACGACGGTATGTCCGGTTACTGTGCCCTCCGAGTTCGATCGGGGACTGGGAGAGCGGAAAGCGATCTACCGGCCGTTCCCCCAAGCCGTCCCAAATATCTTTACGATTTCGCGCCGCGGCGTTCCTAGCGCCGAAGCTGAATGCCCCATCCATCAAAGTGCAAAAGGCTACGCACAAGGCTACGTGACAATGATTGCGCGAGGGCTCTTCGACAAGGCGCTCCAGCTCATAGTGCGAGAAAACCCGCTTCCCTCGATCTGCGGCCGCATCTGCACACACTGCACCACCGCCTGCGCACGCGACAACGTGGGCGACCTCGTAAACATGCCGGCGTTGAAGCGCTTCATTACCGACCGCTGCCCCAATTACAAGTTGCCGCAACCCACCGCCGAACGCTCTGAAAAGATTGCCATTGTGGGATCGGGCCCGGCCGGCCTTCTCTGTGCCTACGAACTGCGGCAGAAGGGCTACGGCACGACCATCTTCGAGGCCATGCCGGTGGCGGGCGGGACGCTCGCGGCCGGCATTCCATCTTTTCGCTTACCCCGGCCTTTGTTGAATGCCGAGTTGGACAGGCTACGCGCGATCGGGATCGAGATCCTGCTAGATACGCCGGTTGGCCGCCGTATCACGTTCGAGGAGCTGCGCAAGAGCTTCGCCGCGGTCTTCATTGCCATCGGCGCTCGCGTGGAACGCAAGCTGGGAGTTCCGGGAGAAGAACTGCCCGGCGTAACGGGCGGCGTGGATTACCTGAGGCAGGCGATTCTCGAAAAGCCGGCTGCGCAAAGCAAGCAGGTGGTGGTGATTGGCGGAGGCGCTACTGCGCTTGACGCTGCACGCACGGCGCTCCGCTGTGGAGCGGAGAAGGCTACGATCGTCTACCGGCGAACGCGAGCAGAAATGCCGGCGGACCAGCGTGAGATCGCCGACGCCGAGCGCGAAGGCGTCAAGTTGATGTTCCTCGCTGCGCCAAAGTCGTTTCGGCCTGGCCAGGACGGGCGTGTGTCTGGCCTGGAATGTCTAAAGATGAAGCTGGGCCCGCCGGATGCCGGCGGCCATCCAACTCCGGAGCCGATTCCGGACTCGGAGTTCATCCTTCCCTGCGACGCGGCCGTGGTCACGATAGGTCAAGTCCCCGATGTAAACGGCCTGGGTGAGCGATCGAGCCTGGCGACCACGGAATGGGGAACGCTTCGTGCCGACCCGCTGACGCTGGAGACGGAAATCCCGGGTGTTTTCGCGGGCGGCGAATGCGTGACCGGTCCCGACGTGGTGGTGATGGCCATGCATGCAGGCAAGAAGGCCGCCCACTCGATTGATCGCTGGCTCAATGGTCAGGATCTCCGCGCCGGCCGCGAACTCGAAGGGGCCTATCCCACCTCATACGCCGTGGACACGGACGGCGTGCTGATGCAGCGCCAGATACCCGAACCAGCCCTCGACCCCGCGATTCGTGGTGGATCGTTTGCGGAGGCCTACCTCCGCTACACCCCGGAGGAAGCCATCGCCGAGGCCAAGCGCGCCCTCGCCAGCGGCATCTGCAACGATTGCCGCCGCTGCGACGCCGCTTGTCAGGCCAACGCGATCGACTACAACCAGAAAGCGGAGACGCAGGAGTTGAAGGTAGGCGCTATCGTTCTCGCGCCCGGATTCGAGATTTTCGACGCCCGGCTCAACAAAGATCTGGGCTACGGCCGCTTCCCTAATGTCCTGACGGCGCTGGAGTTCGAGCGCATTCTTTCCGCATCCGGACCCTACTCCGGGCACGTGTTCCGTCCCTTCGACCGGCAGCAGCCGAAGCGGATTGCCTTTCTACAGTGCGTGGGCTCGCGAGATGCAGACCGCGACTACTGTTCGTCGGTTTGCTGCATGTATGCCACCAAAGAATCGATCATGGCCAAGGAGCATCTGGGCGAAGATCTGCAATGCGACATCTTCTTCATGGACCTGCGCGCCTTCGGCAAGGGCTTTGAGCAGTATTACCGCAGAGCGCAAGATCTGGGGGTGCGCTACATCCGTACTCGCGTGCCCAAGATCGAAGAAGTGCCTGGGACGCGGAACCTGATCGTCAACTATCTGGGAGAGAACGATAGAAAACTTTCTGAGGAATACGACCTGGTGGTCCTATCGGTGGGGATGCAGCCGCCCAAAGAGGCGAAAGCGCTGGCGCAACGATTCGGCGTGGCGCTGAATGGGTTCAACTTCTGCCAGACCTCCACGTTCCAGCCTGCTGAATCTTCGCGGGAAGGAATCTTCGTGGCCGGACCGTTTGCCGAGCCCAAGGATATTCCGGAAACCGTCATGCAGGCGTCGGCGTCCGCCGCCCGGGTGCTCTCACTTTTGCAGGAAGCTCGCGGCACTTTGATCACCCCCAAAATCTATCCGCCCGAAAGGGATGTGAAGGGTCAAGAGCCGCGCATCGGAGTCTTTGTGTGCCACTGCGGCACCAATATCGCCGGCGTAGTTAACGTTCCCGAAGTTGTGGAATATGCAAAGACCTTGCCCAACGTCGTGTACGCGGAGAACAATCTTTACGCCTGCTCCAACGATACCCAGGATCGGATCAAGGAGAAGATCCAGGAACACAATTTGAACCGGGTGGTGGTGGCCTCCTGCACGCCGCGCACGCACGAACCTCTGTTCCGCAACACCATGGCCGAGGCCGGGCTGAACCCCTACTTGTTTGAGATGGCCAACATCCGGGACCAGTGCTCCTGGGTGCACATGCATGAGCCCGAGAAGGCCACCCAGAAATCCCGGGACCTGGTTCGGATGGCGCTGGCCAAGGCCCGGCTCTCGCAGCCACTCCAGCGCCGGACGATCAGGATTGAAAAGTCTGCCCTGGTGATCGGCGGAGGTTTGTCGGGCATGACCGCCGCGTTGTCGCTGGCGCGCCAAGGCTTTGATGCCTATCTGGTGGAGAAGGAGAAAGACCTCGGCGGGAATTTGCGCTACATCCACTACTTGCTCAACGGAGACAAGCCACAGGACGAACTGAGGCGTCTCCGCGAGGAAATCGGACAGAACAGCAGAATCCATCTGTTCACCGGCGCGGCCATCGAAAAGATCGAAGGCTCAGTCGGCGATTTCCGGACAACGATTACGGCTGACGGCAAAACCACCGAAGTGACTCACGGAGCTGTGATCGTCGCGACGGGCGCCAAGCAGTACGAACCGGAAGAATACCTCTATAAGCAGGACGACCGCGTCATCACGCAGCGTGAGCTCGAAGCGCGCCTTGCTTCTGGTGATAGCATCCTGGGGTTAGATAGCAATGCGCATGAAAAGACCGTGGTCATGATCCAGTGTGTGGGCTCGCGCGACGCCGCCCATCCCTACTGCTCCCGGGTGTGCTGCGCCGAGGCCATGAAGAACGCACTGCGCATGAAGGCGCTCGCGCCCAAGACGCACGTGTATGTTCTCTACCGCGACATTCGCACCTACGGCTTCAAAGAGAGTTACTATACCAAGGCGCGCCAGCAAGGCGTGGTCTTTGTGCGCTATGACGAAGATTGCAAGCCCGAAGTATCGAGAAACGGCGGCGCCCTGCAGGTCACGGTTTACGATCAGACCTTGGGAATGCCGATCGGGATCTCCGCCGACCTGGTGGTTTTGTCCGCGGGCATTCATCCCCATGAAGACAACGGCAAGATCGCACAGTTCCTCAAGGTCCCGCTCAACGCGGAGGGATTCTTCCTGGAAGCGCACCTGAAACTACGCCCGGTGGACTTTATGACCGACGGAGTTTTCTTGTGCGGGCTGGCCCATTCTCCAAAGAGCATCGAGGAATCCATCCTGCAAGCCCAGGCAGCGGCTGCGCGGGCAGCATCCATCCTTGTCCAGGATCGTCTGGAACTGGGCGCGAATATTTCGCAGGTGGTGAACGAAAGCTGTGACGGCTGTGCCTACTGCGTGGATACATGCCCCTACAAAGCGATCACGCTGCTCGAGTACATTTGGCAGGGGTCGGTGAAGAAAGTCGTCGAAACCAACGACGCCGTGTGCAAGGGCTGTGGCTGCTGCCAGGCGACATGCCCCAAGAAAGGCGTATTTATCCGCGGATTCACCCTGGATCAGATAGAGGCGCAGATCCACGCCGCTTTGGGAGTAGAGTGATGGACGACAACTTTCAGCCTTTGATCGTGGCTCTGTGTTGCAACTGGTGTGCCTACGGTGGCGCAGACTTGGCGGGCGTCTCCCGGACCCAGTACCCGCCGAGCATCCGCATTATCCGGGTCATGTGCTCCGGAATGGTGCATCCCAATTTGGTGATCGATGCGTTCACCAAGGGAGCGGATGGAGTCCTGATTTGCGGCTGCCATATAGGAGATTGTCACTATCAGGAGGGCAATCTCAAAGCAGAAAAACGCGCGGACGCCATTCGCCTGATGCTCGCCGATTTCGGCATTGAAGAAGAGCGCTTTCGCCTGGAATGGATTTCGGCGGCCGAAGGGCCAAAATTTGCGCAAGTCGTGCGGGAGTTCACGGAACAAGTGCGTCAACTCGGGGTTAGCCCGTACAGGTCGTAAAGTGATCAGGGACGGCATAGCACCGATTATTGTTTTTGAGCCTCTTTAAGATCAGTACTGATTACGAGTCAGCGTGATGGATTTCGCTAGAATGCCTAGAACCAGTCTCGTCAATGGATCTGGGGAATAAGCGGTTGCTTTCCGGTAGCAGTTGCAGCAAACCACGGGCGCGTGGATTGAAACAAAGACGAAAACCGCTGGTGCGATACCTGCTACGGTCGCGCCCCGCTCGGGCGGCCAAGATCGCGGTCGCTGGACCGTGCATCGAATCGCGATAACCGACACAGCACGCTGGGTTGAAATGTGCAGCGTAGCGGACTTGATCTGGTTGGCATCGCCTTCTCATGGAAGGGCTTAGTCCTCGCGGATCCATGGGGCGCTTGAACTTGGGTTGATTTGATACTCGCCGATGAAGCACTCTGCGCCGGGATAAACAGGCATGTTGTATCCATACGAACGCTTTTATGCCACTCATCCTTTGTAAGAGCCGTGTGCACAGACGCGCACGTACGGACACGTCCGGGGGAGCTCAGTGATGAGCGTCCGTACCGGGAGCATCGAAATCGTCCACAGGTGCGAAGCAGTCACCGGGTCGAAGCGGTTTGGGCGCACTAATATAGCTCGGAAACACTGAGCACAGCAAGACCCGGGTTCTCGCCTCCGGTCAGGAGCACCATGCCATTGTTGAGCAACGTCGCCGTGTGCGCGGCGATTGCCGTCGACAGGCTGCTGCCGGTTGTGGTGAACGTGGCGGTGGCGGGGTTATAAAGCTCCTCGGTTTCCGGGCTCACGAATGTTCCGCCCGCCATCAGGACGAAGCCGCTGTTGAGCAGCGTGGCCGTCTGCAGCTCGCGCGCGGAATTCATGCTGCCCGCCACAAGGAAGGTTTGAGTGGCGGGGTTGTAGAGCTCCGCGCTTGTTATCGGCTCACTCGGACTCGATGTGAAGCCACCCGCAATCAGCACGTCGCCGTTTGGCAGCAGCGTGGCCGTGTGCTCCGAGCGCGCGGTATTCAGGTAGCCGGTGGTAAAGAACCAGGATGCGGAAACGGGATCGTATAGCTGACCAAGATTCGATGGAACCGCGGCGGTTGTGCTGTTGGTTGCAGCCTCGAGCCCGCCCGTGATGAGCACCTGGCCGTT
>JASHTH010000274.1 GCA_030040655.1 Acidobacteriaceae bacterium
GAAGTACATGGTTACGAGCTCGTTGAATTTCACGGCGGCCCTCCCGGTGCAGCTACCCAACTTGCCTGACAGTAAAGACGCGAGCGCGCACATCATACCTTTCTTCTGGCGGGGAAACCCATGGGGGGCGAGTTCCTACTTCGGACAGCCAGAACATGCCGGACCGGCTCGTATGCGCGTCCGGGATTCAAACCGGCCCCGGCTATACCGGCTATACTTTTTGCCGGAAACGAGGTATAACGGGCGCTAACGGCGGCATACGGAGGCTTAAAAGCCGGGGCCGCTAGAACCCGAGAACACGGTGATTTCAAAGGATATCCGCTGTAAATCCAAGGGTTAGTAAACCTAGCGGCCCGAGAATCCCCCTCTCTCCGCCATATACTGATTCCTAAAGATTTAATCCCAAGTCGAGCCTGATCTTTGCTGTGCCGCGCTGTGCCGCTGGCCGTCCTGCCTTGTGGTATCAAACTCTCAGCGTCAGCTTTACGGTGCAAAACGGCTATGCACCTTTGCATCGAGTCTCTTCTTTTCCGGGTATTCCGGCGATTCAGGACGCCCGAATTCCAACTTTCTCGCACAGGTGTCCTCGTTTCACAAAGGACCCTTTATGAGACTGCCCACGACTCAGAGAATTGGCCTTAGAAACACCCTGCCATATGCGATGAACGCCATGAGGAGGCCCAGCGCGCCGCTTAAGATCATGGAGGTGATCTCGCGATACTTGACGTGCACCCAGACGAAGACGAGGCTCTCGATCGTCAGGACCGTGGCGCTCACCACCGTGAGCCCTGGCTGCCAATGAAATGCGGCGGGGGCGATCAGCCCGACCGCGCATACGAGTTCGAGGATGCCGAGGGCCATCCAAACTTTCCGTGGCAACGCGCCAAAGGACGGAACCTGCCCGCGTACCCGATCGAACAGAAAGGTCTTCATGACGCCAGACGCTCCGTACAGGAACGCGGTGAGGATCTGCAAGACCCACAAAAGGATGTTCATCCCATGCCTCTTCCCGGTTTCCGCTAGGCGGGAGCGCCCAGGGCGGTTCCAATACGATGATCTGCCCGCCGCGTTGCGCAAAAGGACCTTTTCAATACAAAGTGGTTCGATCGGAACCGCGCCTGGTATTTGTTGCTGATTCGCTGAAGTGAAGCAACTGGGTGTTGCCTCGTATCGATCTTATCAACCCACTCGAAAAGATGCGGCGGCTCGTTTGCCGCCCGGTATGGAAGAACCAGGATCTCGCAGTAGTCCTTGGCGATCTCCTGGAGCCGGTGCGTCGCTACCTTCGCTTCTTGAATGGGGCGTTTGTATTTCGCGCCATCGGTTCGGTAGCTCCAGTCTCCTTTCCGACTGGTAACCACGCTTGCATGGTTGACCCCGACGATGCCAACGCAGATCGGATTCCTTGACCCGTTGTAGATAATCAACATAAATGGCGTCATTGTGGAATCCCGAAAACTGGACGCAGCGGCTGGCCGAGCTGGAGGCGCGTTCCGGCGAGCTGAAAGAGGCGCCTTTGCGCCGCGACGTGCGGTCGCTGGGCATGCTGCTGGGCGAGGTGTTGCGCGAGCAGGCCGGCGAAGATCTTTTCGATCACGTTGAGGCGCTGCGCCAGGGCACGATTCGCCGGCGCGACGCGGAGATGCGCGGCCTTGCAGAAGACGCCGCGCGGCACGGGGCCAAGGCGCTTGAGCTGGTGCACTCGCTCCCGGCCGAGCGCGCTACGCTGCTCACGCGCGCATTCGCCTTTTACTTCGAGTTGATCAATCTGGCCGAGACCAACCACCGCAAGCGACGGCGCATGGCGCTGCAGGTGAGCGGCGAGGCGGCCAGGCAGCGCGGCTCGCTCACCGGTACGCTGTGCGCCATGCGGCGCGTGGGCATCGAAGGCGGCGAAGCCATGGATTGGCTCAGGCGCGTGCTGGTGGTGCCGGTGTTCACCGCGCACCCCACCGAAGTGGCGCGCCGCTCGGTCATGTTCAAGCGCCGGCGCATGGGCGAGTTTTTGGAAGCGCTCGATCGGATCCCCATTCCCGAGCAGGACCTGGCGCGGCTGCAAGAGCTGGTGCTGGCGGAAATCACGAATTTGTGGCAGACCGACGAGGTCCGCTCGCGGCGCCCGACGGTCTATGACGAAATCAAAATGGGACTCGATTACTACGATGTCTCCATTTTCGCCACGCTGCCCAATCTGTATCGCGAAATCGCCGAGGCACTGCGCGCGGCCTACGGGCTCGAGATCGAAGCGCACCAGCTCCCGCAAGTGCTGGCCTTCGGTTCGTGGATCGGCGGCGACCGCGACGGCAATCCATTTGTGACGCCGCAGGTGACGCGCGACGCCATCCGCATGGCGCGCGCCCACCTGCTTCTCTTCTACCAGAGGCAGCTCGACGAGATCATCGACCTGCTGACCCCAAGCGCGCAACAGCGGCCGGTGAGCGATGCGCTGCTCGCCAAGTTGCGTGCGTACCTGGCGCAGGTGCACACGCCGGAGGCGCAGATCTTCGGCGAGCAATACGAGTTCGAGTACTATCGCCGCTTCATCATCTGCGTGAAGGCGCGCGTGCATCGCACCTTGGAGCATCCCGGCCCCGCAGGCCCCTTGCTGCCGGTGACGCCGCATACGCTCAACGACGGCCACGACAAGCTGACGCGCGCGCTGCCCGCCTATCGCTCGGTGGACGAGTTGCTCGGCGACCTGGAGACGCTGCGCGCATCCCTCAAGGACCATTGCGGAATCCGCATCGCGCGCACGCTGGTCGATCCGCTGATCCTGCAGGTGCGCGCCTTCGGGCTGCATCTGCACACGCTCGACATTCGCCAGCACGCGCGCGTGCATGCCCAGGCACTGCAGGAGGCGATCGGCGACACCGCCGCTCCAGCGCTGACCGGCGGGCTTTCCGCCGAAACCGGCGATGTGCTCGAGACCTTTCGCGTGGTGGCCGAGGTGAAAGAAGGCTGCTCGCCCGAAGCCATTCGCCACTGCGTCATCAGCGGCGCCGCGTCGGTCGATGACGTACTTTCGGTGGTGCGGCTGGCGCGCTTGGGGGGCGTGCGCGTCGAGGGCTCGGGCCGCGACCCCGGATTGATGCCGGTGCCGCTCTTCGAGTCCATCGAGGACCTGCGCCGCGCCCCAGCCGTTTGCCGCGAGCTCTGGCGCCGGCCCGATTATCGCAAGCTGATTTCCTCATGGGACAACTGGCAGGAGGTCATGCTCGGCTATTCGGATTCGAATAAGGATGGCGGCATGCTGACCAGCACTTGGGAGATCTTCCGCGCCCACCGCGCTCTGCACACGGTGGCGCGCGAGTGCGGCGTCAAGCTGCGGCTCTTTCACGGCCGCGGCGGCACCGTGGGCCGCGGCGGAGGACCCACCCATCGCGCCATCTTCGCGCAGCCCGTGGACGCGTTCGACGGCCAGTTGCGCATCACCGAGCAAGGCGAAGTGCTGAACTTCAAATACGCCGACGAAGTACTGGCCGAACGCAACCTGGAGCTGATGATTGCGGCCTCGCTCGACGCGCTGGCACGACCCAATGCGCGCGACCCCGAGGGGCATTTTTCGGGCGTGGTCAAGCCGGAGTGGGAGGCGGCGCTCGATGAGCTTTCGGCCATCTCCTTCGCCTTTTATCGCCGCCACATCCTCGAAGATCCGGGCGTGGTGACCTACTTCGAACAATCGACGCCCGTGGGCGAGCTCGAGCATGCCAAGATTGGCTCGCGGCCCGCGCGTCGCAACTCCTCTCCCTTGCTCGGCGATCTGCGCGCCATTCCTTGGGTTTTCGGCTGGACGCAGTCGCGCCTGCTGGTTCCGGCGTGGTTTGGCGTGGGATACGCGATCGAGCAGTTTCTCGGCCGGCCCGGGGCGCTCGAATTGCTGCAGACCATGGCGCAGGAACTTCCGCTCTTCATCGATCTGGTGCGCAACGTCGAAATGGCGCTGGGCAAAGCCGACCTGGGCACGGCGCGGATGTACTCGTCGCTGGTCGAAGACGCCGATCTGCGGGAACGCGTGTACGATCTTTTCGAGGCGGAGTATCGCCGCGCCGTTCGCGCGGTGCTGGCCGTCACGCGGCAGACCGTGCTGCTTGAAAACAACCGTGTGCTGGCCAATTCCATCAAGCTGCGCAATCCTTACGTGGATCCGATGCACCTGATCCAGATCGACATGCTGCGCAGAAAGCGCGCCGGCGAGGACACCCCCGAAGTCAACCGCGCCATCGCGGCCACCATCAGCGGCATCTCCGCCGGGTTGAGAAATACGGGATAGCGATGATTCTGCATCTGCCCAGAGAACGCCCCGCGCCATGGCCGGCAAAGCGGCAGGGCATCGCGCACCGATGGCTGACTCCTTTTGTCGCCTTCGAGTGGATGTGGGAATGGGTGGCGTTTGCACTGAGCCGCTGGTCGTTTCTCGAGGTGCTCGAATATCTCGGCACGTTTTCAGTGCTCATAGCCGTGATCTTTTATTTCTCCGAGTCGGGCGACCGCATCAAGCAGCGCCACTATCAGGCGTGGCAAGTCATCAATACGGCGCAGGGAAAAGGCGGTAGCGGCGGGCGAATCGAAGCCTTGCAGGAGCTGAATGCGGACAAGGTGCCGCTGGTGGGCGTCGATGTTTCCTCGGCGTTCCTGCAGGGGCTCGACTTGAGAGGTGCCAACCTGATGCGCTCCGACTTCAGCTCCGCCGATTTGCGCAACAGCAATCTCGCGTCGGTCAACTTCACGTTGGCAAATCTGAACTCAGCAAACTTCCGCGGCGCGTCCCTCGATCGTGCCAATTTCACCAATGCCGATCTGCGCAACGCCGATCTGGCGGGGAGCAGCATCGTCGGCGCCGATTTGTCCGGTGTCGCGCTGGACGATGCCGATCTCCGCAATGCCAACGTTCAGGATATTCAATGGCAGCGCGTGAAGAGCATGCAGCGCGCCAACATTGCGGGGCTGAAGAATGCGCCCACAGGATTTGCGGAGTGGGCCCTCGAGAATGGCGCCGTCGAGCATCCCGATGCGCAAGAGTAGCGATTCCGTGCGCGTCAACCGTTCGATTTGCATTTTGATGGTCGAGGCTCTTACCCTCATCGAGAAACGGGCGTGATCCGGGAAGATCGGGCGAGTTCCGCCGGACAGGTAGATACAAATGGAGAAAAACTTTCGCTGGAGTCGATGGAGAAGCCGCGCGACGTCTCGGGGAGCCCATGTTTTTCTCGTGGGCATAGCCTGCACAATCTCGCTGCTTCTTTTCCCGGATGGCTCGATGAGGGCATCGGCGCAGAGCAGGACTGCGGTCCGCCTGCTCATCTACTCCATCGACGTCGAGGGCGGCCAGTCGACGCTGCTGGTCTCGCCTACGGGATCGTCGCTTCTCATCGACACCGGCTGGCCCGATCACAATGGCCGCGATGCCGATCGCATCGTGGCCGCGATGCACGACGCGCGTATCACCAAGCTCGATCGCGTGCTGATCACGCATTTTCACGTCGACCACGTGGGCGGCGTACCCGATCTGGTACAGCGCGTCGAAGTCGGCGAGTTCTTCGATCACGGCGAGAACCGCGAAGACTCCGAGATCACGCGCCACGACTATGCTGCCTACCTGAAGGCCATTCAAGGCAAGCCACGGCGCATCGTGCGTCCCGGCGACACGATCGAAGTTCCGGGCCTCAAAATCGTTGTGCTGACGGCGGACGGAAACGTCGTCCAAGCCGTTCCCGGCATCGAGCCCACGCCGAATCCGTATTGCGCCGCGGAACCGAAATGGACTCTCGACGCATCGGAGAATCCGCGCTCGGCAGGCATTCTCGTCACGTACGGCGAGTTCAAGTTTCTCGATCTGGGCGACCTGACCAAGGGCAAAGAAGTCGAGCTGGTCTGCCCCGACAATCCCATTGGGCGCGTCGATCTGTATTTGACGACGCACCACGGCCTCGATCAATCGAATTCGCGAGCGATTGTGGATGCGATTCATCCGCGCGTCGCCATCATGAACAACGGCGCGCACAAAGGCGGCAGCCCCGAGGCGTGGCAGACCGTGCACTCGAGCCCAGGTCTAGAAGACCTTTGGATGCTCCACACCGCTGAGGACTCCGATGCCGCTCACAACAGCCCCGAGGCGCGGATCGCGAACCCCAAGGGCGATGGCGATGGAGCGTACTTGAAGGTCGTGGCTTTACAGGATGGAAGTTTCTCCGTGACCAACTCGCGCACCGGCCAAACGAAGGAGTACGCGAATAGGTAAGAAGACCAGTCAGCATGGGTGCCCCATCCTTCGCGCGTTCTTTGCGCGAAGGATGGAATGACAAGGTCGCCGTGCCCCTTCCTTTCGCCCGTTTTTGGCGAAAAGGTGGGATGCTTTTCGATGTCGCGCTACATCCTCGTCAGGTCCGCATGCACGCGGCAGCCGCAGTCGGAAGTGAACTCCAGCCGCCCGCCGAGCTGATGCGCCAGGCTCATGGCCAGTTTCAAGCCCATGGAGTTGGACTTCGCCGCGTCGAAGTCTGGGGGCAGCCCCACACCGTCGTCCTCTACAATCACGCGAATGGCGCCGTCGATGCGATGGACGGACACGGTGATGGCGCCGCGGCGGCCGGCGGGAAAGGCGTGCTTGAAGGAGTTCGACAGCAGCTCGTTGGCCAGCAAGGCAAAGGGAACGGCACGGTCAAGCGGCAGCAGAATCTCCTCGACGTCGAGCTTGAGCTCAACCTGGCTGGGCGCCAGCGAATAGGCCTGGATGGAGCCGGAGAAGATGTCGCTCAGGTAATCTCCGAGCGGGAGCGCCGAAAGACTGGGCATTTGGTAGAGCCGTTCGTGGACCATGGACATGGCGTGGACGCGCTCGACGGTGCTCTCGACGGCGGAGCGCGCCTCGCAGGCGGGCAGCTCGCGCGCACTCATCTTCAGCAGGCTTTGCACCACTTGCAGGTTGTTCTTCACACGATGATGGATCTCGCGGAGCAGCACCTCTTTTTCTTTCAGGTCGCGCGAGGCGATCCTGGCAAAGCCCTCGACTTCTTCGTTCTTGCGGCGCAGCTCTTGGACTGTGGCCTCCAGCTGGCCCGTCCGCTCCGCGACGCGTGCTTCCAAGTCGGCGTTCAACTGCGCAAGGGATTGTTCCAGCTCTTTTTGCCGAGTGGTGTCGCGGGCTACGCGCACAAAGCCCGTTAGTCTCCCATCCTCGTCTCGCAGAGCCGTAATGACTCCACTCCACCAGCGGCGTCGGCCGTCGCGATAGAGGCGCCATCCGTCCGCGAAGGAACGGCCGGAGCGCGCGGCCTCTTCAAGATCGCGCTCGGGAATGCCGGCCTTCCGATCTTCTTCGGTGGCGAAGATGGAGTAGTGTTTTCCTAGAACTTCTTCGGGCGCATAGCCGAGCAGTTTTTGCGGCCCCTGCCCCCAGCTCGTGATCCGGCCTTCCCGGTCCATCGCGTAAAGCGCATGTTCCTCCACGTTCTCGACGATAAGGCGGTACTGTTCGAGTTCTGCGTTTAAGGCCCGCAGCCTGTCCTCGATCTCCTTGTGCCGGGAGAGGTCGTGCAGAACGCGGGTAAAACCGGAGAGGCGGCCGGTGTCGTCGCGCAGTGCGGTCAGGTCGATCTCCGCCCGAATGCGCTTGTCCTTCGGCCCGCGCCTCCATCCTTCGACGCGAACCCGCCCGGTGCGCGCAGCCTCCTCAAGCAGCGACGCCGCAGTTGCCTGCTCCGATGCGTCACTCGGACAGAGGATGGACACAGGCTGGCCCAGTGCTTCGCTGGCGGTGAGGCCGTGGATGCGGCGCGCGCCTTCGTTCCAGGTGAGGATTCTGCCCTCGGCGTCGAGCAGGTTGATGGAATAATCCTGCAAACTCTCGACGATCGCGCGCACCTGGGCGCGGCTGCGCGTCAGGGCCGTGTCGAGGCGGCGCATGATGGCCATTCCATATTGCCGGCCGCCGGCAAAGAAGGGCCGAAGCGCCAGGTCGATCTGGAATTCGGCGCCGTGGGAGTCGCGCGCCGATAGGTCGAGGCTCGAGTGCATGTTGCGCCAGACGGGGTTCCGCATGAAGCCGGCAACAAAGCCGGCGTGGCCCTCGCGCGCCTTCTCGGGCAGCAGCATGCCGATCGATTGGCCTTCGAGCTCTTCGCGCGAGTAGCCGAAACCCTCCAGCGCCTGGGGATTGGCGGCCACAATCCGGCCCTGCGCGTCGACCAGGATCACCATGTCGGGATGCCCGTTGAAGAGCGCCTCGAGCAGCATGGCGCTTTGCGGACCGGCTGCAAGCGGCTCGGGCAGCCAAAGCGTCGATTCGAGTTGCGCCGATTGGCTTGCGTTCATCGCTGATTCCTGCGCAGAGGATCAGTTACCGCGGAAGCCGCGCAAAGAACACTCAACGGCCGGGCTTTGTAACAGGGCAGGGCTTCAGCCGTGCCGAAGTGAGTCCTCTGTTTCTCCGTTCTCGCGGGCTTCGGCCCGCGAATAATCGGCCTCATGTGGTGTTCCAAATCCGGTTATAGAAGTGGTTGCAGAATTTAGCTTTGGCCCTCCCCAAAAGCGCCCCACGGGGGCTAAAGGCCGCGAACTTTGCGGTTTTTGCGGGACGACTAAAGTTGCGCCCAGTTACAAAGCATTCAACCGCGGATTCGTCAGACAATGCCTAGTTCGTCGTCGCCGGCGAAGCCGCAACCGTGGTGGTTCCCTTGAGCAGCTTGTTCATGAATTGCTTGCCGATGCGGGGATCGGGGTCCATCGAAAGCCCGGTCAGCGAACGACCCACGAGGTTTTCCGCCGAGACGCCCGACTCGCGCTCCAATGCTTTGTTCACGCGCACCACGTGCCCGTCGGCGTCGAGTTGCACCA
>JASHTH010000275.1 GCA_030040655.1 Acidobacteriaceae bacterium
GGCCAACGATGGGCGTGTGCTTGAACTCGAGGGCGCGCCGCTTCAGCACCGAGAGCAGCGCTTCAATGCCGGCGCGAATCAGCGCCGACGCAGCCTTCACCTGCAGCGCCTGCGCCGTATCGACGATGTCGTTCGAGGTAAGTCCGTAGTGCAGCCAGCGGGACTCGGCATCCAGGCCCTGATCTTTCAGGCTTTCCGCGACGGCCGTGGTGAATGCGATCACGTCGTGTTTCACCTCGGCCTCGATCTCCTGGATGCGCTCGACCGAGAAGCTCGCCTTGGTTGCGATCGCGTCGGCCGCCGCGGCCGGAATCACGCCATCCTCGGCCAGCACTGCGCTCGCCGCCGCCTCGACCTCGAGCCAGTAACGATACTTGCTCTCCTCGGTCCAGATGCGGCCCATCGCCGGACGGGTATAGCGGTCGATCAAATCGATGCTCCTCGAGATGCAAGGAATCCTGCGCTGCAGGCGCCAGATGTCATTGTAGCGAGGAGCACGCCGTCAATTCCGGGGAATATGAAGCCGCCGCTGCAGCTCGTCCAGGAGCAATCCGCGCCCCGGCCTGTAGGGTTGGAACCACTCGCCGTCGATCACCATTTGCGGAATGGCGCGCTTTCCCACGCGCCGCATGACCTCGGCCGAAGCGGCAGGATCGATGTCCACATTGATCTCCGTATAGGCGATACCGTGTGAATCTAGAAACTGCTTGGCGGCCCGGCAATCGCGGCACCATGCAGCCGTATAGAGCTGCACCTTCATGGGGCCATTGTAGCGTTTACCGGCTGCTACCATTTGTGATGCATGACCGCCGCGGAAATCAAAACCCTGCTTCAACTCGAACCTCATCCCCTCGAAGGCGGATTCTTCCGCCGCACCTACACTTCGCGGGGCAATGTCGATCTGCCGCGCGGCGTTCGCGCCCGGGGCACGGCGATCTACTACTTGCTCGAGCCGGACACCTTCTCCGAGATGCACTGCCTCGACTCCGACGAGGTCTTTCATTTCTATCTCGGCGATCCGGTCGAGATGCTCCAGCTATTTGACAACGGCGGTTCGGCGCATTTCACTCTCGGACCCGACTTGGCCGCCGGCCAGCATGTGCAACTGTTCGTGCCCGCCGGCGTGTGGCAGGGCACGCGCCTGATCGGAGGCGGCAAAGTCGCTTTGCTTGGCTGCACCGTGACGCCGGGGTTTGACTATGCGGACTATCGCAGCGCCAGTTATGCTGAGTTGGCGGCCAAGTGGCCGGCTGAAGCCGAGCGGATCCGGGGACTTACAAGACGTTAAGCGGCCGACTTGACCGGTCTGCCAGACTTATCGCACCGCTCGGCAGACACCACCTCAGCGGACTGGCACTTAAACCCTCCGCTTAACCCTGCGCTTGAATGAATTCTCACGGTCAGCAGGTTAGGCGGATTCCCATCGGCCGACCCGCCGCCATTGGGATAGCTCATGGGCTCAATCCCAAAGACCAGCTCAAAAATACAATTTTGAAAAGAGAAATTCGATAGTTGAAGATCCTCAACGTTCCGAAATCTCAGTCGGGCCATGGTGTGCTTGGTCAACACGAAGAACGCTTCCGGCGTCAGGTCCTTTGTCATCTCAAAGACGTGAATTTTCATTTCGATCAGTGGCGAAGCAGAACCAGCGACCCAAGGCTCCCGATCGGCAACGCTCAAATTCACTTCATGAATCTCTGCGTCATGAAATGACGGCCAATAGCCGAAGATGTCCGTGATCTTCTTGCTGTTTTCGATATGCGGTGATGGATCGAACCAATCCATTGAGTCGCTCAGATCTCCAGGCTAGGCATTGCGCCGCTCGCGAAAGAATCCCCGCAACAGATCGCCCGCTTCGTCGGCGAGGATTCCCTGGGCCACTTCCATTTCATGGTTCAACTGCGGATGGTTGATCACGGAAAGCACCGAGCCCGCGGCGCCGGCTTTGGGATCGGGAGCCGCATAGACCAGCCGGTCGAGCCGCGCATGAACCATCGCTCCGGCGCACATCGCGCACGGCTCCAGCGTGACATAAATCGTGCAGCCGTTGAGCCGGTAGTTGCCCATCGACTTGGCCGCCTCGCGCATGGCGATGATCTCGGCGTGCGCCGTTGGATCCTTGTCGCGCAGCACCCGATTCTGGCCGCGGCCTACGATCCAGTCGAGAAAGCACACCACCGCTCCGATGGGAACTTCTCCCGCTTCGGCGGCCTGGCGAGCCTCGGCCAGCGCGGCCTGCATGGCGTCTTCGTCATACATAGTGCATGCGGTGCGGACACACCTACGACCATTAGAGCACCGCTTTGGAATTCGCCGACGCCGCGAAAGTGTTAGACGGCAGGCTGCTGTTGGGTCATGCAGTGCAGCGCGCCAAGGCCCCAGATCAGGTCCACCGACTCGGCGCGCCATCCGGGGCTGCTTGCACGGCGTCGGGATCTGCTACGAATCCCAGACTGCCTCACGAACATGATTGAAATTGATGACGGACAAGCCGCGGCTTTCGAGGCTGTTAGTCAAAGGCCAATCAATCGTCAGGATGACGTAAGAAGCAGCTAGCCTTGTGAGAGCTGCGTCAGTCAACCCAAACCGAATTGCGACGACGTCCGAAGCAATCTCCGACGAAGGAAGATAATCTTCGGGGATCAACCGAACCTTTTCAGCAAAGAATTCAAACCAATCATCTTTAACCCAACCGGGAAGCGAATTTGTAAGATTTG
>JASHTH010000276.1 GCA_030040655.1 Acidobacteriaceae bacterium
CTAGGCAAACGCAACACCGCGGATGGTAGAGGAGGTAGAATTCGCCGCGCAAAGTGAACTATCCGGGGTGAGCGCGGCTCCACCGCGAGTTCATGGCTGCAGACCCAATAGGTCAGTGGCGCTTTTTCCGCGCCGAGTCGATCCTTGAATTGAATGAGGCCAGAATTACTCGCCTCCGATCGACCCAAGTCCAGTACTTGACTGCCTTGGCTCTTTTCCTCCTGAATCGTCTTCCACATTAGGTACGACATTCCTCCAAAGCGATTCCATCTTTCATCGGAACACCCGTACTTGTACGTTGTGGTTTTCTTGTGAGACAAGGTGAGAATCGCAGCAGTTGCATATGCGTCTTTCGACGCCACGCGAATCGTCAACCGGTCTCCCATAAACGCCACAAGATTGAGAAACCACTTTAGCGGCTGGGGCGGAAGCCGATGCCGGCGCCGAGTGCGCAGCAAAAGGTCGTAGAACTGCCTTAGCAGAAATTCCGAGCGCCCCTTGGAATAATGCAATTGCTCTTTTTCGGCCCGCCGGATTTTACGCTGAATGCAATCCTTATGGAGGTTTCGATAAAGCTCGTCGAGCGCCGGCTGCAACGACAGGTGGTGATGGAAGAACTCCGCTCCAGACCTCCAACTTCGACCTAGCGGCGGGGGCAGGTACTCGGTCGATCTGATTTCCGCATATTTGAATTTACCCTCCACCCGATCTGCAAGGTGCCCCAGAAGATCTGTACGACTCTGGTTCGATTCTGCCAATACGTCACAATGGTCTGAAAACGGGAGCGACACCAATCGGGTTCCCGTGATCCAGCTTCGTATTTCACAGCACACTAAGCCGCTGTCGAGCGATTCGCCGGGACGCGAGGTCGTGAAGACAATGGGTCGGTATCGATACGTGTGCCAAAGTGCTTTCAGCCAGCCCACATTGTGAAATACGCTGGACTTCGGATTTCGGTCTACGAACTCGCTCCACCGCTCATCAACCAGTGGATCGATCGTATAAACCCTCATTGGAGCGGCCCTCCCCAGAAGAAACGCCTCGAATTCGCGCGGCCGAGCAGCGAGCGGTGTTTCCATTTTTGAAACGGCTGTTCTAACATTCTGCGAGCAGGCCATTTTTCAATGAAATAAGGTGCAGCTGCCTTCCTCACGCACGTTATGGTTGGCCTCTCGCAGACAGGGTGAACCCGACACAATAAGCGAATATTTGGTGACTCAAGTCTCCGGCGTAAGACCAAATCGACATGTGACTCTCAACACAGTGAGATGTGATTCGGATCACACGATGCCTGCAGAAACGCAGATACACTTCAAACGACGTTTATACATCTTGCTTATTTTGCCCGCTCTCGCCACACACCTCCGGTGAATACGGGTGGAGATCGAAATCGCAGGTGAGTTGTTTAAAGTCGAAGTGAAAGCATGGTTCGTCCCAAGCAGGTTCGGACAGTTGGGCATCCAACTACGGAGAGCCCAGTCGAGGCACTCTTCTCAGACGACATGGGCGGGCCTGCGCCCCAGCCGGAGCTTTGCCCCTCTCAAAGTCACCTGGCTACAAGTAAGCGGTTTCCGAGATTGGACGGTGGATTCGCGACATGGGTTGCGCTCGCCTTGGTGATTGTCGGAGGGACGCTACCCAGGCTAAATCACATTGACAAGAGCATTTGGTCAGCTGAAGCTTGGGTTGCAAATTCTGTGCTCGCTGATTCCCTCGGACAGATGTTCTACTACCCAGCTTGGCTGCAGACCACCCCGCCGCTATTCTTGCTGCTTGTGCGAGGCACTGTTCACATTGCCGGCGTGTCGGTCGGCTCACTTCGAGCAGTACCGCTTGGGCTTTCAGTATTATCCCTCATTCTGATCGCGTGGCTTAGCCGTTCGATTCTACGAAGCCCGTTCGCAGTCCTTTGCACCACGCTGGTTGCGCTTTCACCGCCGGCGGTTGTGTTTTCCAAAGAGCTTAAACAGTACTCCGGGGACGTTGCCGCGAGTTGTTTAGTCTTGCTCGTTCTGTGGCGATACCTGGAGCGACCTGATGGCAGACGATTTGCCTATCTAACAGTCGCGCTGACTGTTGCACTCCTTCTTTCATACCCTGCCGTAACCTTCATTCCGATTGCCATCGCAATAGTCGCCTGGGCCGAGCCAACTTCCGACGGAAATCGCCCGATTGCTCTGGGAAGTCGGCTACAGCGAACCGGGGTTCTGGCTGCGCTTTCAGCAGCACTTTGTGGTGCGAACTATTGGTTATTTGCCAAGCCAAACACATCGGTGCTGCTTGACAATTATTGGAGCTATGGGTATCCGCGATTCCACCGGCTGGGAGATGTCGTCCGCTTCTACACCGAGTACTTTCTTGGCATGGGCGTGTGCTTCTATCTTCCGCTCGATACCAAGGACCTTTTCAAATCGAAGCTCTCTTCGACAGGATACTTGTCTTTGGCGCTCGTCCTGATCGTGGTTGGCCTCGTTGTTGGGCTCGCATTTATAACTCTAAGGAGAAATAGACGGAACTTACAGGCATTGCTACTCTGCTTCGCGCCGCTAGCCGCCTTGCTCGCACTCAATCTGCTTCACTTGTATCCAGTCAGCTCCAGACGGTTGACGCTCTTCATGTTGCCCTGCATATCGCTCGCCCTTGCAATTGTCATTCAAAGCTGTTGCGAGACGCTATCCAGAGGCATTCGAGTTCGAACCGCCGCTTTCTTTCCAGCGCTCAGTATTTTGACTTGCGTCGTCATCGTGTTTGTGGCGGGTACCCATGCCGACCAATGGTCCAATTATTGGTTCGAAGACGAGAACACAGGGGCGGCCTTTCGCTACCTGAGATCGCATTTTGCACCCGAGGACACACTTTATATTCACGCCTCGATCGCGGAACCAGCCAAGCTCTACTTCCGAATGTTGCAGTGGGATCCGGGCGACGTGCGCTACGGGAATACGGGTTGGGATTGTTGCCCGAGAAATCCGGTACCGCAACCCGGCGACGCCAGTTCAAAATACGAATACGTTGTTCGAGACTTCTCCAAGGTTATGGGAGAAATGAGAGGAGAACATCTGTGGTTGCTCTATACGGCGCGAGGTGGCTATTGGGAGGACCTCGGCCGCGATGAGCCGCAGATCATTGCTGACTATTTGAACACCGTGGGTTGCCGGAAGAAGCAGGAGACACAGTTTACCAACGAGGTGCTCGATGAGTTTGGGTGTGGGCGGAATGGTTCAAACTGAAGGATTTGTTTTCGCACTCAAAGATAGACGATTCACGCTTACTTCTTCAAAAAAGAGACCTCGGTTTAACAGATCTTGCGGATGTGAAGTGGATTTTTTAGCGCGGAGGCGTTCGCGGGATGAAACTTTCCTTTTGGAGGTCCAAGGGGTCGCTCAGGCAAACATGGTAGGTGCGGCATATGGCAAATGAGTTTGCGTTGACACCCGATGCACAAACACCTGGTGTGAAGGTGTCCGTTGTGATGCCCATCTACAACGAGTGCGCCACACTGCGGACAGTCGTGCAGCGAGTGCTTGCGTCGCCGATGGAGATCGAACTGCTTTGCGTGGATGACGGGTCGGACGATGGCTCGACCGAGATTCTGAGAGGGCTCCAGGCCGAAAATCCGCGAATGTATGTTTTTGTGCAGCCGCGCAACATGGGCAAGGGAGCCGCGTTACGGCGGGGCATCTCGGAAGCAACCGGCGACTTTGTCCTGATCCAGGACGCGGACCTGGAATACGATCCTGCCAACTATGAACAGCTCCTCAAGCCTCTACTGGAGGACAAAGCCGATGTTGTCTACGGCTCGCGCTTTATGGGAAGCGCTCCTCACCGAGTCCTCTATTTTTGGCACTCGGTGGGCAACCGGTTCCTGACTCTCCTTTCCAACTGCCTGACGAACATCAACCTCACCGATATGGAAACGTGCTTCAAGGCGTTCCGCCGTGATGTTATTCAATCCATTCCGATTGAGGAAAACCGGTTTGGGTTCGAGCCGGAAGTTACGGTAAAGGTCGCACGGCGGAACCTGAGGATTTATGAGGTTGGAATCAGCTATTGGGGCCGCACCTACGAGGAAGGCAAAAAGATCGGTTGGAAAGACGGCCTTCGTGCGCTGTACTGCGTGATCAAATACTCGTTAAGAGGAGTGTAGGGGAGTGCGAAGTTTGCTGCTCTGCTACACTCGGCACGATTCTCGGCATCGTTCGCCGCCTTGTTGAGCACAATGTTCGACCTTCTCAGAATGCGTGTGGTCCAGATCGCCGGCGTTCTGCGCACGGACGGTTGACCTTTCCTGGGCTAGCAGGCGCTACTCGTCATTCGTACGGCCATAGTTGTCGAAAAGTACCTGCCCGAAATCGTGGAGCGTTCAGGCGCGCTAGTTACTCGCGACCTAAAAGCAGTCGAGCCGGAGCATGGTCCGATCGCTTCGAGAGCGTATCGCCTTGCGCTCAAGAGTCGGCGGCTTAAGGCCCTCCACCTCCTCGAGCGCGGTTACTTCGGCTTTGCGCTCGTCCCAGATGGCTTGGTGGTTGGCGACATGTGTATTGCTTTTCGGAGACGGAGAGCAATCCGCGATAAAAACAGAAAAAAAACGATCGCCTGCGCTGCCGGATTTCACGGGGCGGACAGAGTGGTCCGGTTGAGGCAGATGCACACGTTTGGCTCGCCATGGGATGGAGCGGACCGGTTCAGGCCCATGGTGACACTGGTGCGACATTTGCCGTCGCAGCCAGGAGATGGATTGTGAAGGAAGATGGCGCTGAGCTGTTTCTCCGGGCTTTGGAGGGGAAGGCCAAGCTCCCGGCGCCCGGCTCGCGGGCATCCGTAGAAGCCAATTACAAGCTCAGCTCATGACTGCTGGATCCGCTGGCGGGGTGGGCTCAGGCCGCGTATGGAGAAGAAATCTTCGACTCGGCGGCGCGCGGATACGCCCAATATTGCTATGGGGTGGCTAGATCGCAGAAAGTGTACGAGAGCGCCGGCGCCTCCTCTCCGGGGGCGATGCCGGAGATCATGTCGGCCGTGTACGAAAACGAGGGAGAGATGATCCCGTACATGTGGGAGGCAATTCTAATCTATGCATTCTGGCCGTCGATCACTGGGCACCTTGCACTGTTTCGCGATGAATTTGTGAGGCAATTGCCCATGGGCGGAAAAATGCTGGAGGTGGCGTCGGGCCAAGAGGTCCTGTCGCTTTTGGCAGCGCAGGAGTGGCCCGACATTCAGATTGAAGAGGTAGAAATCAGCCCGCCGGCTGTCGCGGTGGCGATTCGTCTGCTTGCCGTATCGAACCACGCCGATCGAGTGAGCTTTTCGGTCCGAGATGCGCTCATCGTCGATGGTTCATGCGAAAGGCAACAATGAAGTTTCAGACAGCGGGCTCCCACCGATGGTAGGTCACGGAATTTTGAATACAAAATTGAGTTGGTATCCTGTATTTTATCTAAGAGGACTTGAACATTGGCTCTATGTGACGAAAGTTGTATCGCGGGTATCGATAAACGATGGACAAGATAGAGGTTGGCCAGTACTTCGCCCTTCTTGATGTGCTGATCCCAGATCGGTTGGTTTCGCGGGTCTGTTTTCTCGGTGCGCATTCTTGAACTCGCAGGCAAACCAGATATCGAAAGGCATCGCATCCCATGGGGTTCTCAACAAAACTCGAGGGGCAGTCGGCCGGCGAATCAACCGGACGAGATGTTTCAAATTGGGCTTCCCACGAGCTGGCGCGAGCCTTGGTCCGGCGGTCTGACCCGAAATCCCTACGAGAAATTCAGCGACTGGCTCCTGATTTTAGATACTGGGACTCGCTGCTTGACCTCGCGCAAGAACACCGCGTCTCACAGATCCTGTTGAAGCGTCTAGAAGCTAGCGGAGTAACCGTTCCAGGATTGGTGCAAGAACGGCTGAAGGCGGAGTTTGATCGCCAAGCCTTTCATGCTCTTGCGAGCGCAGCTGAACTGATCGCTATCTTACAAGAGTTCAGTAGCGAGTCGATCGATGCCGTGCCATTCAAAGGTGTTGTGCTCGCGTCTTCTATCTACGGTGATCTCTCCACGCGACCGTCGGGTGATATTGATCTGCTTATTCATCATCGTGACTTACAGGAAGCTGCAAAGCTCATTCGGAAACGGGGTTTCGAGCTTACAACTGAAACCTGCTTGGATGGATCACCGATGGATCCGAATTATTACGAATGCCATTTCGAGCGGCCCACCGACGGGTTGGTGCTCGAGCTTCGCTGGCGCCTCGAACTGGTTTATTCGAAATTCAAGCGGGACTTGGGAATCAATTGGGTGTGGCCCACGCGAAAAACTGCCATCGTGGCCGGAGCAGAGGTCCCAAATATAGACCCGGAGAAAACGCTTCTATTGCTTTGTATGCACGGCAGCAAGCATCTCTGGTCGAGGCTGATTTGGATATGCGATGTAGCTCAACTCTTGGAGGTTGAGCGAGAGATCGACTGGGACCTAGCGATCCGTGAGGCCAAACGCCTCGGTCTCTGGCGCGCGGTCGCACTGGGGGTGCAGCTGGCCGTTCGAATGATCGGAGTTGCTTTACCTGATTGGGTCCTGCAGGGCTTCGAGTCGGATGCTGTTTCGCGCTCGTTGGCGCTGTATTTCGAGACAAGCGTGTTCGATGCTCCCGGCATTCCTCCACAGAGCCGCGTGCCGTATTACTTCAAATTGCTTGGGTTTAGGGATCGAGTGAGACTGCTTCTGTCCTTGGATCTTCTCCGCCCGAGCGAACGCGACATCGAAGCGCTCAGGTTGCCCAAGCCACTTCAACCGCTATATCTTTTGTTCCGGCCGCTGCGCCTCCTTCGCGATAAATCGCCGAGGTGACATCGGCTGACAGCATGATAGAACCCGAATAAGGTCATGGCCTCCCCATAGAATTGAAAATAGGGGGCGTGCGCAATGGATGCACCGACTTCTGTTTCCGTCGTCTAAGGAGTCTCGCTAAGCATGGTCGTGGCGCACCAGGTCGCGTTGAGCTTTGGTGGCTCTGTTGACATCCTTGATGCGGTAGTGCGCGAGACGGCAAGAACCAGCTTAAGCTGAAGCTGTTCTGGCGGTTCCGCGCGCTCTCTATGGCGGAAGTGGGTTTGGTGCGATTTGCAGGCGTAG
>JASHTH010000277.1 GCA_030040655.1 Acidobacteriaceae bacterium
GACCGGACCTGGCGTATTTTTCCTCGCAGTTCGGCCTGCCATTCGACCCCGCTCAACTCCATGTCGTGTACGAAGACGGGACTGAGCCGGCAGTTGACCCCACGGGCAGTTGGGAAATGGAGGAGTCGCTGGATTTGCAGTACTCCCACGCGATGGCACCCAGTGCCACAATCTACCTGGTCGAGGCCCAGTCCAGCTCGTTCGCCAACTTGCTGACCTCGGTCGAGATTGCCGGCAATCTGGTGCGCTGCGGCCAAACCGAGCAGAATCCATCCACTCATGCGGTGGGGACTTGTCCCAAGACCAGTACCGGCGCCGGCGAAGTTTCGATGAGCTGGGGTGGGGGTGAGTTTTCCTCCGAGACCGCCTACGACTCGATCTTTACGACTGCGGGAGTCGTCTATGTGGCTTCGGCAGGCGACGCTCCCGGCACCTTGTGGCCGTGTGTCTCTCCCAACGTGGTGTGTGCGGGAGGCACATCGATTCGCCGCAGCCCGTCGACCGGCAACTTCATCAATGAAGTTTCCTGGACCCTGGGCGGAGGAGGGGTCAGCCTCTATGAAAAGATTCCCGGTTACCAGAGCTCGATTTCGGGCATCGTCGGGGTCTCTCGCGGAGTTCCGGACGTGTCACTGGACTCAAACCCGGTCACCGGCCTTTGGGTCTATGACAGCTTTGGGTACGCCCTGAGCGTTAGCGACGAAGCCCTGGCGAACGCCGGCTGGACAATCATCGGCGGCACCAGCGCATCGTCCCCGATGTGGGCGGGAATCCTGAATAATGCGGCAACCCGTGCTAGCAGCTTTGCTGCGAGCAGCAATGCCGAATTGACCCAAATGTACAAGAACAAGGCGGTTACGACCGACTTCCGCGACATCGACATTGGGTACTGCGGCCCTTACGAGGGATACACGACAGCAACCGGATGGGATCCCTGCACCGGAATTGGGAGCAACCAGACTTACACGGGCAAATAACCGAAGTATGGCCTGAGGGGCGCCTTCCTTCGGGAAAGCGCCCTTTTTGCCGGTGCTGTCTGCTCCGGTTGCTCCGGCTATGGCAGTTTAGGAAATAATGTAGCCGGAGAAAATTCGCGAAGTCGACGCGACCATCCCGGGGTCCCCAACGACGGCCCTTGTCGTTGGGGTGGGACCAAAAGGGAGCGGCGACCTCGAGTAGCATTCAAGCGGACACACTATTTCCTAAACTGCCATAAGCATGCCGATGCACCCACGGCCAGAGCACCCAGGCCGACTTCCCACCTGGAAAGGCGCACTGCACTGACCTCATCTTTCGCTTTGTCCACCGCTGCAACCTCCTCTTTCCGGAACCGCAGCAGCCGGAGATGGCGTTTGCCCGCCCCTGTGCCCGCATGCCTCTCCTCGGCCCCAGGCTCTCAAAATGCTTGACTTTCACGGTCCTGGGAACGGATCATTGCCCATTCCGACCCAGTTGCTCCCCCTTTACACGAACGATCTCAGGAGGCTACATGCGTTCAGGATCCATTCGCCTGATTCTCGCTCTGGCGCTCACACTCCCCTTCCCCTTGAGCGCAGCGAGCGCTCAAGCCGCAACCGGAGCCACGACAACAACGATTCAGGTGCCGCGCCTCATCCGAATCAACGGGGTTGTGGGTCAGCCGCCGGATAAGGCCGGTACTTCGGCCTCGATCGACCTGATTTTCGCGCTCTATTCCGACGAGGCAGGCGGCGAACCGCTCTGGCAGGAGACGCAAAAGGTCGAGCTGGATGCGACCGGTCATTACTCCGTGCTGCTCGGCTCCTCGCAGCCCGAAGGCCTGCCGGTCGAGCTCTTCAATGCGGCCCAGGCGCAGTGGCTGGGCGTGGCGCGCCAGGGAGAAGCCGAACAGCCGCGCATCATGCTGGTGAGCGTACCATTCGCGCTCAAGGCCGGCGACGCGGAGACGCTGGGCGGCAGGCCGGCGTCGGCCTTTGCCTTGGCCGCGCCTCCTCAAGCGGACTCAAAGAACGCACTCAACCCGCATGAGGGCACATCGGAAGCGGCTGATTTGTCCGGCGAGCATCCTTTGGCGATCACCGGCGGCGGGACCGCGGACTATCTGCCGATGTGGACGAGCGCCTCGGCACTGGGCAGCTCGCCGGTCTTCGAAAACAAGACATCGCACAACCTCGGCGTGGGAACGACTGCGCCCACGGCTGCCTTGGAGGTGGTGAACAACAGCGAGACTCCGTTTCTGGCTGAGACGAAGGGCCCGAAACTGGCCGCAATTCAAGGCACCAACACGGCCACGTCAGGTACAGCTACGGGAGTCGCGGGTTCAACCAACTCGGCGGGCGGCGCAGGCGTCTATGGCGAGACGTTCACCAAGGGCGGAACCGGTGTATGGGGTGCCAATTACGCCACGACCGGGAGCAACTTTGGCGTCTACGGGTACACGGCAAGCTCCGTATACAACGCCGCCGGTGTCTACGGCTATGCGAGTGGCTCCGGAAACGGGGTCGTCGGCGATTCCAACGGCGCGGATTACGGCACTGGGGTTTGGGGCATCTCCGGTGCTAAGACGGGGTATGGCTACGGCGTCTACGGGCAGTCCCTGACAGGTCCGGGTGTCTTCGGCAAAACCACGGCTCCTGGAGGATATGGCGTGGAGGCAGTCAACAGAGCCACAAGCGGCTACTCGGATGGTCTTTACGTTGACACGTCAAGCTACGACGGAGTGGGCGCCTGGATCGATAATGCCGCGGGTGGCTACATCCTGGTCGGTGCGGTGAAAGACAGCGGCGTCCACGAGTTTCACGTGGATGGAGGCGGCAACGGAAAGTTCGCTGGAGATCTCGACGTCGTCGGGAGCATTTCCAAATCAAGGGGATCGTTCAAAATCGACGATCCTATCGATCCCGCCAATAAGTTCCTCTACCACTCCTTTGTCGAGTCGCCGGACATGATGAACGTCTACAACGGCAACATCACCACGGATGCAACGGGACTGGCCACGGTGGTTCTGCCCGACTACTTCGAGGCGCTCAACCGCGACTTCCGCTACCAGCTCACGGTGATCGGCCAGTTTGCGCAGGCGATCGTGGACAAAGAGATCGCCGGCAACCAATTTGTCATCCGGACCAGCGCGCCGAATGTGAAGGTCTCCTGGCAGGTGACAGGAATCCGCCAGGATCCGTGGGCGAATGCTCACCGCATCCCCAACGAGGAGAGTAAGCCCGCCCGCGAACGAGGCTATTATCTCCACCCGGAATTCTACGGAGCCGGGGAGGAGAAGAGCATCGACGCGCGCAATGCGACCCCGAGCCCTGCGATGCGGCATCCGGATCGCGAGAAACTTGCCGTCTCCGATCTTCCGAAACATGCGGAGTGACTCCTTGCCAGGGGGCCGGGCCCGGCGGGACAAGCGCAACGGGCTCGGCCTCACGGCGCAGAATCTGCGCACGCTGCGCGCGCTAAAAACGCCGGCGCGAATCCAGCGATTCATCGACGAGCTCGAGTACCAGTACGCCAGCACGGCGTGGTCTCCGCAGCGCGTGCTGCGCGAGCGCAAAGGCCATTGCCTGGAAGGCGCGCTGCTGGCTGCGGCCGCACTGCGTGTCAACGGGCATCGGCCGTTGCTGATGGATCTCGAGGGTGTGCGCGACGACGACCACGTAGTGGCGCTCTACCGCCAACACGGCCTGTGGGGAGGCATCGCCAAGTCGAACTTTGCCGGACTGCGCTTCCGCTCGCCCGTCTACCGCACGCTGCGCGAACTGGCGATGAGCTACTTTGAGCACTACTACAACCTGCGCGGCGAACGCACGCTGCGCGCCTACTCGCGGATCGTGAATCTCGCGCGTTTAGATGGCGAGCACTGGATGACTGCGGAGGAAGACGTGTGGTGCGTGCCGGAACTCCTCATCGAAACGAAGCATTATCCGCTCTTTCCCGACAAGGTGGCGCGAGCGCTGCCGCGGCTGGACCGCCGCAGCTTCGAGGCCGGAATGCACGGCTGGGTGAAGCACTGAAGCGGGCCGGACCTGGACTGCAGAGCTCAAATGAGGACATTTACTCGTCGCGCAGTGCGACAACCGGATCCACGCGGAGCGCGCGACGGGCCGGAGCGATCAATGCGGCCGTGGAGACGCAAAGCATGATGGCTGACACGCTCGCCAGGCTCGCAAGGTCCAGCGGTTTCACGCCATAGAGCAGGCTGGCTATCCAGTGTCCAGCGAAGACGGCAAGTGCTGCTCCGATACTCATGCCGATCAGCACCAGCTTGAGACCGTTGCTCAAAACGCCGAGAGCGACGATTCGGCGGCGCGCGCCGAGAGCCATGCGGATGCCGATCTCGTGCGTGCGGCGCGAAATGGAGTAGGAGACCACTCCATAGAGCCCGATGATCGTCAGAAGCAGCGCCAGCGCGCCGAGGCCCGCAGTCAGGCCAGCCGTCATGCGATTGCCATAGGTGGCGAGCTTCATGTGGTCGGTCAGGGTTTCGGTGAAGAGGATGACGGAATCGGGATCGACTTGCTGAACCGCTTTGCGCACGGTGGGGAGCAAGTTGCGCGGGTCGCTCGCGGTGGTTGCGGTCAGCGCCATGTCCGACCATGCGTCCTGAGTCATCGGTAGGTAGAGGTACGGCTGCGGCGCCTCGCCAACATCGGCGTACTTGCCATCCCGCACCACCCCGACAATCTCCGCATCGACGGTTTGTTTTCGCCCGATGCGCAGATGCCGCCCCGCTACATCTTCCGTGCCGAAAAGCTGCCTGGCGAGCGTTTGATTGACGATGACCACGCGTTCAGAAGTGGGCGAGTCTTGCCGCCCGAAGGCGCGCCCGCGCAGCATCGGCACTCCCATCACGCGAAAGTAGCCGTCATCCACCTGGTTGAACCAGACTGAGGTTCCGGCTGTCTCCGAGGGAAGCTCGCCCGGCGCGAGAACGATCACGGTGGCACCCCCGCCGGTGAGCGAGAAGGGCACGACGCGCGAAACGGCCGCGTCCATAACCCCCGGAAGAGCCTTGACGCGCTCGACGAGCGCCTCGGATTCGGCCTGTCGCGCTGGCCCCTGCCGCTCAACCTCAAATTGGAGAATGACCGCATCCTGGCGGGAGCCGAAGCCCATGTCCATGGATTGAATGCGCAGCAGGGCGCGTACGAACAGCGCCGTGGTCACGAGCAGCGCCATGGAGACGGCAAGCTGCGCCACGACAAATACCTTCCGAGCCGGCATCTTCAGTCGGGAGCCAGGCAGCTGCGCACGCATCGCTTCCAGAGGCGAAGTGCGAGTGGATGCGAGTGCGGGCAACAGCCCACAGAAGATCACAGACAGAGCGCCGGCGACCGCCGTGAAGGCCAGCACGCGATGATCGATGCGGAGGTCGGGTCCCATTGCAATCCCGATGTTGGGAATAAGAGCAGGCGCCAGTGCGATGAGTCTCTCGGCCAGCATCAGTGCGCAGGCGACACCAAGAACAGCAAGAGCGGCGCATTCGGTAATGAGCTGGCGCAGAAGGTGGGCGCGCGTGGCGCCCAATGCCGTGCGCAGGGCGATCTCGCGGCGGCGGGCGTCGTTCAAGGCCAGCAGCAGATTGGCGATGTTGGTGCAGGCGATCAACAGGATGGCCGCGCCGACGCCCAGAAGCAGCACACCCAGCAGCTTGATCGTGGGATCGCCGCTCTTTTCCTCCCAGGATGCGGTGAAGCTGCGGCCTTGATTCGCCTGCGGATACCTCGCAGCCAGATCCACGCTCAACGCCTGCAGCTGCGCACGGGCCTGGCCGAGGCTCGCGTCGGGCCGCAATCGCGCAAACAGATCGTAGTTGCGATAGGTGCGCGCCGTCCCTTCCTCTGGAAACCAGGAAACCCAGGTCGAGCGGGGGACATACACCTGCGGGTCCAGGATCCGTTCGGTTCCGCGGAATTCAGAGGGAAAAACCGCGACGATCGCTGCCGAGCCGCCTTTCACCTTGACGATCTGCCCGACCGCTCCCGGATTGCCGGCGAAGAATCGCTTCCAGGTCCCATGGCTGAGCACGATCAGCGGAATCCGCGCGTGCTGAATCTCGGATTCACTCGGCAGCCGGCCCAGCTCGGGCGGGGCGCCGGCAAACTGAAAGTAGTTGTCACTCACAACATCGGCGAACAGCAGTCGAATGCCGTCGGCGGTCTCAAGCGCCACAGCGCGATGGTCGACCCCAATGACGTCCGCAAGGGCCGGCACGCTCGCTCGCACATCGAGGAACTCGGCAAAGGACGAGGATTGGTCGAGCCTCTCGGAGTCCGCGGCGGCGTGGTTCTTGACGCTGGCGATCGAGATCAGGTGGGACGGGTCGGATAGGGCCGGAGGGCGAAGCCAAAGGCCATCCACAAGGCTGAAGATGGCGGAGTTGGCCCCGATGCCAAGGGCGAGCGTAAGAACGATCGCGAGTGTAGAACCCTTGGCTGCGCGGAACTTGCGAAATGCGAACCGAATGTCTCGGGCGAGGTGGATCAACGTACTCCTCCGCGACCTCCGGGCCCAGCAATCGCGGTGAGGTGGTGAGAATCACCGAGTCCCACGCAAAGCATTCAACGGGAGCACATGTCGCCTTCAGGCTCGCTCAAGGGGCAGCCGGAATGCTTCCTGCGAATGCGGGCGCGATCTTTTCCGTCATGGTACGCCTGCAATCGATCTTCCAGGAGCTGCGATGAAAAGAAATCGCTTGGGCCGGCGCCCGACTCATCGAATGTCCGGAAGCGGGATGGGATGTCCAGAATCGAACACCGGTTGGAGAGCGCGAACCGGTGTGCAAATTGGAACCGGATTGCGTGTGACGGCGTATGGATCGCTATACGAGGAGAATATGGAGAATCTCGTGCGTTGGCTGGACGAGTACTTGTTCCTCGTCGTGTGGGTCGCGTATCTCCTGTATTGGCAGGTGATGGCTGCGGATGTGAAAGCCACCGAGCGCCGGGAGCCGGCTGCTTCCCGCATAGCCCGCTCGGCTTTGTTCTTGTTCGCAATCTTTCTGCTTGTCTATCCCCACATCCCGGTGTCCTGGCTGTATCGGCACTTCCTGCCCGAGGGGAACGTGAGTTTCTTCATCGGAGCTACGATCACCGTGGCGGGGCTGCTGTTCTCCGTCTGGGCCCGCCATCGCCTCGGCCGGAACTGGAGCCGTTCGGTCACAATCAAGGAAGATCACGAGCTGATTGTCACCGGCCCCTACGCATTGGTCCGCCACCCGATCTACACCGGTTTGCTCACCGGGTTCGTCGGCACTGCCATTGCCGATGCACAACTGAGGGGAGTTCTGGCGTTTTGCTTGATCTTCATTGCTCTGTTTGCCAAGCTCCGGCTCGAGGAACGGTGGATGCGCGACCAGTTCGGCGCATCCTATGAGGCGTATTCGCGTCGGGTGGCCGCTCTCATCCCGTACCTTCTGTAGCCGGACGAGCGCTTGCCCACGAAGCTGGATGGAGATCGGGCTGTCTGCGTGTTTCGTGTGCGCGAAGTGCTACAGCAGCGGCAAGCCGGACTCACGGCTTATGGCTGATCGCCCAGACGTACGCGGCTACGTCAGAGGTTTGCTCCGGCGTCAGTTGGGACCCTCCCATGGCCGGCATGGCTCCACGATACTGCTTCGGATGCAGCACGCCATCGGTGATCGTCTTCGTAAGGCCCGCCCAACTGCCGTCGCTCCATAGCCACTTGTTCTTTGTCAGGTCGGGGCCCAGCGGGGATCCCGAGCC
>JASHTH010000035.1 GCA_030040655.1 Acidobacteriaceae bacterium
GGCAGCGTATTTTCCTTCACTCGTCATCGGAGGGTCGGCAGGCTTCCAAGGCACCACCGTCGCGAATTGGCTGACCTGGCCGGCGAGGTTCTGGGCCGTGGGGCCCGAAACTTCTGAAACTCTGTTCGACGGGGGACGCCGCCGTGCAACATCGGATGCGGCAAAGGCGAACTACGACGTAACGGTGGCTACTTATCGGCAGACGACGCTCACAGCGTTTCAGGAAGTCGAGGACAATCTTGCCGCTCTGCGAATTCTGGAAGGCGAGCAGGCGCAGCAAAAGGAAGCCACCGCATCGGCGGAAGATTCGCTGCAGTTATTCAACCAGCGCTATCGCGGCGGAGTTGACAACTATCTGCAGGTAATTACTGCGCAGACCATCGCGCTCGCCAATGAACGGAACGAAATTGACACCGATCGCCGCCGCATGGACGCGACTGTCTTACTCGTCAAAGCTGTTGGAGGAGGATGGGACGCAAATCAGTTGAGCAGCGCCGTGGCTTTTCGTTGATGATTTGGCGATGATTTGTGAGGCGAGTCATGGTTTTTGGCCACTTGTTGCGTGGAACCGTGCTACCGGTAACAAGGTTGCGATCAGAATTGGGAAAGTGTTTGGCAAAAAACGAAATAAGTAAGTAGTTTCCCACATCATCTGCGAGATTGTCGGAAGAATGGGCCAGGATTGAGGTATTCGACGTTGAAGGAATAGAAGGACTCGGGCGAGAATGAGGAGTTATTCGATCTGCCCGGCAGATGGGCAGAATCTACGCCAAACGAGCAAATGTCAACCCTGAATCCGGGAATTGAGTGCGGATGCTGGCGTCGCTAGCTTCCGTATCATTGCGGCAATTCTAGGCCAAGACTTTTAGAAGCTTCCCTGGAAAGGGTCGCGCGGGACTCGCGGGCTCTATTTGTTGTTCAACAAAGGCGGGGGCCTTAGCGGCGGGCGCGCCGATCGAGTTCTTCGAAGGTCAGGTTGAGGATGGGATATTGTTTCCAGTCCTTGTAGTCGAAGTGCCACCACTCGAATTCATACACCGTGAATCCCTGCGCTTCCATCGCATGCCGCAGCAGATCGCGATGCCAGCGTTCGTACGAGCTTCCCCCAGGATAAAAAGGATAGGAGCGCTCCGACATCTCGTCGTATCCGCCCGTCATCTGGATGGGCTCACCCGTCTTCAGGTCGTAGAGCGTGAGATCCACTGCGCATCCGCGATTGTGGCGCGAGCCCTGGCGCGGGTCGGCGACAAAGATCTTCTTGTCGTCCGGCGTGCCTTCCCAGAACATGTCCGTGACGTACCAGGGTCGATACGAGTCGTGAATCAGCAGTCCGTAGCCCAGCGTGTGCAGGTCCTTTGACGCGCGCGCCACCGCTTCCGCGGCCGGCCTCTGCATGAACGCGCGCGACTGCAAATACAGTGGCGAGCCCAGGAAGTTGAGCGTGCTCGCGTAGCGGATATCCAGCTTGATCGTGGGGTCGAGCGCAGTCAGCTCCACGAGGTCCGGCACGCGGAAATCGCCCTTTTCCACCGGCGGCTTGGCCGCAAGCGCTTCGCGGCGCAACTCGTCGACAGTCTTCAGCGGCGTAATCTGAAATATCTCTCCCGGTGCGTTGGTGTGCCGGCGCGGAAACACCACATAGCCCAGCCGCAGCCCGGTCACATGGTTCTGCGCATCGCGCAGGAAGGTCAGGTCTTCGTTGTCGTAAAGTCCTCTGCCGGGAAGATGGAAATGATCCGGTGAAATCTCCTTGAGCGGGTCGAATTCGAACCACTCGACGAGAATATTCAGCCGGCCGCGATCTTCCAGCACATAAAGCTTGTCGGAATCCCAGCCGTACTCGCCGATCAACGCGCTCCGCTCGTCGTTCGGCTGCGGCGGCATCGGGAGCGATACGCGTCGAAACGTCTTCCCGCCCATCGTCACCCGGCCGGAGCCATTCGGCGCCGCATCGGCGGGCGATTCCTCCCGGATCTCGATCGTCTCGCTTGACTCAACCAGCCGGCTGTCCGGGTGAAGGGTTCCGCGCGCAGCGCCGGGAACGATCATCAACTCCTCCAACATTCCCCCTTCATTCCTGGTCAGCACCAGCTTTCCCTCGCGTTCCTCGAGCCGGATACGCCGGCCCGGCTGCGCGACGTCTTCATAGTCACCGTCGGCGGCCAGGGCGAACTCCCGTCCCACCGGCTGATCGAAGCCCGGCAGCTTCAACGGAGCATGATTGTGGCTCGCCAGCAGCAGCCGCAGCGCGTCCTGCGCGATGTGGTCCGTCACCGCGTTGGCGCTGTCCGCCGTTGTGACCACCACCACGCCCAGCCGCTCCTCTGGCAGCGCGGCAAGACTGGTGGCGAATCCATAGATCGCGCCGTCGTGGCCCACTTCGCGATGGCCGTCGAGTGAGCCGACCACAAACCCGAGGCCGAAGCGGCCGCCCTCGAATTGCGGTTTCCACATCGCGTCGAGCGTCGCCGGCTTAACCACCGCTCCGCCCGGGCCGTTTCCGCCGTCGCAAAGCGCGAGCAGAAACTTGCCCAGATCCGTCACCGTGGCGTACATCGCACCCGCCGGCGATTCGCCCAGTTCGAATTGCGGCGCCTGAAAGTCCAGTCCGTCGTAGCTCCACATCCGCGCCTGCGAAAGGTGCCGCATGAGTGCCGGCTGGGGGCTGAACGCGCTTTCTTCCATGGCCAGCGGCCGCAGAACAGCCTGCCGCAAATACGCCGCGAACGGCTGTCCCGTCACTTGCTGCAGCACATCCCCCACCACCGCGATGCCGGCATTCGAGTACTTGGTGTGCGTCCCCGGCGCGTAGGCCAGGGTGGTCTCGTTCAGGCTCGCCACCGTTGCATCGATGCTCGGCGACGAATCATCGAAGTAGTGGCCGACAGGAGGCTCGCGCACCAGCCCCGCACGATGCGACATCAGCTCGCGCAGCGTGATTTCGCCGCCGAATGGATTGTGCGGATGGAAAGACGGCAGGTAGCGCGTCACCGGTGCGTCAAGGTCGAGTTTGCCCTGTTCGACAAGCTGCATCACGGCCAAATCGGTAAAGAGCTTCGACACCGATCCAATGCGAAACACCGTATGTGCCGTCGCCGGCCGCGTCCTGGCCGCGTCCTCATAGCCGAACCCCTCGGCCCACACCGTCCCATCGCCGTCCACGACCGCAATTGCCATCGACGGCAGTTTCTTCTCCTCGATCTCGTGTTCGATCTCGGGCCGCAACACCGCGGCCACTTGCGCCGCTTCCCCGCGAGGCTCGATATTCTGCGCGATGGCGAAAGCCGCCGGGAGCGCCAGCAACAACAAACCGGTTCCGATATCGATTCGCTTCATTGCACGCTTGCTCTCTGGCCCCTTCCACGCATTCCAGCTCGTCTCTCGGATGCAGGAGACTTCATCTTAGTCGATGTCAGATTCCACGCAGAATGGCGGAGTCCAGCGTTCGGCCACAGTGTCCTCAGCGGTCTCGCCATCGCAATCCGGATTGTCGACCGTCCTGACCATCTTCAGCGCATCCCGGTGAGCCTTGTCGGCGGCGAGTCTCGAGTGTGGGTTGTGCCGCGACCTCAGGAGCGAACATCCTGCTCGGCCTCCGCCTAGCCCTCAGCTTCCCAGCGGAGTGGCCAGGGACAGGCCAGCGTGCAGAAGGCAGTATATGTACATTCCCGTGGCGCTCGGTACACCGTCAGTACCGGGACGATTCTTCCTCCAATCTGGAAGCGATCGCTCGCTCCTTTCGATTTAAGCGACCGAAGCGATGCCGCTCGCTTTCATCGGCGGTCAACCTTCCGCCAATGCCGGAAACGCTCCTTGGAGAGCCTCCTTGAACCTCCGAAGATCACTGCAGTAGACCAGTGCTTCGGCCCGCGAGATGTGAACAAGCTCGTTGACCTTGGCACGAACGATCGGCGGCCCCGGATCCAATTCCTTCAACTTCAGCGTTTCGATGTGGGGCCAGTCTGTAATAGGATCGAAGACATCCGCAGCCAGCAGCAAGTTGGAGAATTCGGCATCCTAAGTGGCGCGTGTGTCATGGAAGAGAATGTCTTCGCCGCTTAGGTGGGTCTCGGAGAGCCTTTGAACTGCAGATGCGATGATCACCACCTTTTCGAGAAACATTCTGAACTTTGTGCCAACAAACACGCCAGCATGAGTTGCGATCTCAGGAATCGGGCAGACCGTCACTCGGAACAGAGTTGGAAGCGATGGAAATTGGCTCAGATAGGCGCGAAGATTTCATTTGGAAGTTCTCACTCTCGATCCGGCGACTGAGATTGGAGTCTGCCGTATGGCTGGCTCTCTGTCATGCGGTATGGAGACAAGTATTTGTATGACAGAGACCTCAGACTTTGGGGCGAATTGTGAGCCAATTAGCCCGGAGCTGGAAGATTGCATTGACAATGTGCGGCGGGTTTGCAGCAGGCGGGAGCCCTGCCGTTGGCGGATTTGTGCTTGTGAAGCGCCTTC
>JASHTH010000278.1 GCA_030040655.1 Acidobacteriaceae bacterium
CGCGTCACCTGCCGCTATCACGGATGGGAGTTCGAGCCGTGCAGCGGGCAGTGCACGCTCATCCCATCGCTCACCAAAGCGGACAAGCTCGACGCCACGCGCATCTATGCCACGGCCTTTCCGTGTGAGGAACGCGACGGCCATGCGTGGGTGTTTGTGCCCAGTCCCGGAAGCGGAAAGCGTTCGCTGGGCGCGCAGCCCCCGGTGCCGGAACTGGCCAAATTCGGGCCGCGCTTTCGCACGGCGCATCTCACCGCAGATTTGCCCTGCAATGTCGACCACGGAATCATCGGACTGATGGATCCGGCGCACGGGCCGTTCGTGCATCAGGCGTGGTGGTGGCGCTCGCGCGCGAGCATCCGCGAAAAAACCAAGCGTTTCGAGCCGATTCCCGAGGGCTTCCGCATGAGCGCGCATGTGCCCAGCGCCAACTCCGCGCCCTACCGGCTGCTCGGCGTCTACGGCCAGCCGGTGGAAACGACCATCGATTTCGTGCTGCCCAACCGGCGCACCGAGATCATTCGCTGCGGCGACAAGTGGTTTTCGAGCCTGACCACGGTGACGCCGGTGACCAGCTCAACGTGCCGCATCGATGTCATCGCCGCGTGGAACGTCTTGTACTACGTTCCGTTTTTTACGCCGATTGCGAAGTTCTTTGGCGCCAAATTCGTGCGCCAGGACCAGGAGACGATGATCCAGCAGGCCGAGGGGCTGCGGCACAATCCTAGCCTCATGTTGATCGACGACGCCGACAGGCCGGCCAAGTGGTACTTCGCGCTCAAGCAGGCGAGGCTCGATGGCAATCCGAAGCATCCGATGGACGGGCCCACAGAACTGCACTGGCGAAGTTGAGGTTTCGGAATCCATTCAGACTCGCCAGGAAGGACAACAAGAATGAACTCGGACCAACGCGTGGCTGTGGTGACCGGCGGCGCGCAAGGCATCGGCCGGCGCACGGCGGAACTCCTTGCCGAGCGCGGATTCCGCGTCGCGATCATCGATCTGCGCGAGCCGGCGGAGACCGTGCACGCGATCGAAGCGCGCGGCGGCGAGGCGTGGGGCTTCGCCGGGAATGTGGCCGACGAGGCCACCGTCGAACGCTTCGCCCAGCTCGTCATCGAACGCTACGGGCGCGTGGACGTGCTGGTGAACAACGCCGGGATTAGCCTGATCTGTCCCGCGGAAGAGACGACGGCGAGCGACTATCGCCGCGTGATGGAAGTGAATCTAGTCGCGCCGTTCCTGCTGGCGAAAGCCTTCGGGCGGAGAATGCTGGAAGCGCAGAGTGGCTCGATCGTCAATGTTGCGTCGGTTGCGGGATTGGTCGCCGTGGCCGATCGCGCGGCCTACAACGCATCGAAGCATGGCTTGATCGGTCTGACGCGAACACTGGCGGCGGAGTGGGGCGGCCGCAGGGTCCGCGTGAACGCCGTCTGTCCCGGATGGGTGAAGACCGAGATGGATGCCGCGGACCAAGCCGGCGGCAGCTACTCCGACAGCGACATTGCCGGCCGCGTGCCCATGGCGCGATTCGCCACGCCCGACGACGTGGCGCGAGCCATCGCCTTCCTGGCCGACGATGCGGAGAGCGGATTCGTGAACGGCCACGCGCTTTCGGTGGATGGTGGCTGGGCGTCGGATGGGAGCTGGGAATCCGTGCGGCTGCGCAAGCGGTGAGCGGACAACGCGGCGAAAGCTCAACCACTCTACGAAGCAGTAGTCTCCCGGCGACCCAGCGCATCCCCGGCCAGGATCATCAGAATTCCCGCGATCCACAACACATGCCCGATCAGTGGCACGAGCGGCGCCAGGTAAAAGTACACCCACGTGCCGAGAATAAAAAGCGCTACCACCGCCGCAACGATGCGACGGAACAGGCGCAGCCTGCGTGAAAACAGCGACGCGACAAAAAGCAGCATCAGTGGGTTGATCCATCCGCTCAGGATGGCGAGAAAATCCTTGGAGCGCCAGACATCGCGGTTGAAGGTGTTGATCAGCGTGATCCAGGCGCAGAAGGAACCGCGAAACGTGTCTTCATGTCCCGGCTCACGGACCGCAGGCAGAAAGAACGCGGCGAGGAAGACGAGGTATCCCAAGATCCGCGCGTAGCGTAGCACGCGCGGAGTCGCGGCTTTGACAGAGCTTGTCGACATGGACACTCCCTTGCTCCACCCCCGATGAACCTGTCTTGCAGAAAGCATCATCATAAATCGACGCCGGCACAAGCCGGACCGTCGGACGAATGATAGGCTTTGCGAATGGCCGAAACGCTCGCGACTGAGAGGCTGATCTTGCGCCGGTGGCGCGAAACCGATCGCGCGCCATTCCGCGCCATCAACGCCGATCCGCGCGTGATGGAATTCTTTCCTTCCACGTTGACGGCAAGCGAGTCCGACGTGGCCTTCGAGCGCATCCGGGGCCACTTCGAGCAGCATGGCTTTGGGTTATGGGCGGCTGAGCTTCGCCAGGGCCGCATCTTCCTCGGATTTGTCGGGCTTTCGATCCCTCCGTTTCAGGCGCATTTCATGCCGGCGGTCGAAATCGGCTGGCGGCTGCGCAGCGGCGCCTGGAATCGCGGCTTGGCCGTCGAGGGCGCGCGCGAAGCAGTGCGCTACGCCTTCGAAGACCTCGGCCGGACCGGCCTGGTTTCGTTCACGGTTCCGGCGAACAAGCGCTCGCGACGTGTCATGGAGAAGTTGGGAATGACACACGACGAGCATGACGACTTCGACCACCCGCTGCTGCCCGCCGGGCACCTCTTGCGGCGGCATGTACTCTGCCGCCTCGATCGCGAAGCTTGGCTCGGGGCGCGCCGGAACAACGCTTGTTAACCGATTCCGCTCCTCGCTCGTTATGTCGGTAGAAAATGCCGGGTTACACGATCCGAGGAGATTTCAATATGTATACGGCAAGCCGAACCGCAGACGTTTTTCTTCGTTCCTCGTTGGCGGCGTTGCTCCTTGTCGGTCTCGGCCTCGCGCCAACGCTTCGCGCGCAGGCCCGGACCGCTCCCGGGGTTCCAGCGGCTCCAGCCGCCCTGCCGCCTCCGACCGACCAGGAGTTGCAGGCCACACAGGAGCAGCTCATCAAGCTGCTGCGCCTCAGTCCGACGTTGACGACCGTGGTGGAACACGATCCCACGCTGCTTTCGAACCAGGAATACGTGAACCGCAACAATCCGCAGCTCGGGCAGTTCCTGGCCAGCCATCCTGAGGTTGCACGCAATCCGGAGTTCTACCTTTTTACTCATCTGAACACCGAAGGCGGACGCGACGAGGCGCTGGAGCGTGCGGTCTGGCCCGAACTGAATCAGGGCTGGCGTCCGCCGTCGCCGGGAGAGCGGATTATGAGCGATCTGGTCCCGTTCCTCGTGTTCCTGGGAATCCTTCTGGCGCTGCTCTGGCTGACCCGGCAGTTCCTGGAAAACCGCCGTTGGGGCCGCATTTTCAAGCTGCAGACCGAAGTGCACGGCAAGCTGATCGAACGATTCGGATCCAGCCAGGAACTGCTGACCTATATGGGTACCGAGTCGGGCAAGCGCTTTCTTGAAGCAGCGCCGATTCCGGTGGGCTTGGAGCCGGAGCAGCGCATGCCCAATGCCGTGGCCCGGGTGCTGACGCCGCTGCAGATCGGCGTGGTGCTCACGCTTCTCGGGATCGGCCTGCTGGCAATCCAGAGCGCGCTGGGCGAGGAAATGAGGTCGCCCATGCTGCTGATGGGAACCGTGGTCCTGATGCCGGGAATCGGGTTTATCCTTTCTGCAGGAATTACCTGGCTGCTGGCTGCCAAGCTCGGATTGATGCCCGAGCATGCTGCGCCCGGCGGTCAGAATACGCCTCTCGACCCGCGCGAGCCGCGGTGAGCGATTGGGCTGCGAAAGAGTAGTCGCCTATGCGATGGGAATTCGTCATGGAGAACGTCGCCACCGGCGAAGCGCAGCGCGCGGCCGAGCTGCCCATGGATAACGACGCCTTCGCCGGCTTCTACGAGCGCTCGGCACGTCCGCTGTGGGCCTACCTGGCGCGCGTCTCCGGCGACGCTGCGCTGGCCGACGACCTGACGCAGGAGAGCTACGTGCGCTTTCTCTGTGCGGCGCGTACATGGGACGGCGAAGTGGCCGGGCGGCGCTACCTCTTTCGCATCGCGACCAATCTGCTCAAGGATCATTGGCGGCGCGCGAAGTCGCCGTCGATCGAGGAGATTCCCGAGGAGCTCTTTGCGGCAAGCTCCAATGCAGGCCAGATCGAGTCGCTGGCATTGCTTGGGCCGGCACTCGCGGCGATGCGCCCGCGCGACCGGCAATTGCTGTGGCTGGCCTACGCCGAAGGCTACTCGCACCGCGAAATCGCCGCAGTGACGGGACTCGCCGCGGCGAGCATCCGGCTGCTTCTCTTTCGCGCGCGACACAAGATCGCGCGCTTGCTGCGCGAGCCCGCGACGGGTCAGGGGAGGGCAAAATGATTCCGAGATCTTGCCCTCGCGAAAGAGAAGTTGCGGCGCAGGTGCAACGCGGCCAGTGGCCTGCCGGCTGCGCGGAAGATCTGTGCCGACACGTCAACGGCTGCCGCGCCTGCAACGAACTGGTGCTCGTAATGCAGGCGTTTCAGAGAGCACGCGCGGAGTCCATGAGCGCGCCGTTTCCGGGATCCGCAGGCGTGCTCTGGTGGCGCGCGCAACTGCGTCGCCGCAACGCCGCGGTCGAGCAGATCGCCAAGCCGATTTTGGGCGCGCAGATCTTCGCATTCGTGGTGACCATCGCCATCGCCGCCGTCCTTGTGTTTACACAGGCCCGGAGCGGGCTTCACTGGTTCTTATGGCTCAGGCAACTGGGTGAGTCGCCCAACCTGCACCTCGAAGATCTTTGGTCGTCCGCGCTGACCATGCCGGAGTGGGGACTGATGGTGCTCATCTTTGGCCTCGCCGCGGTGGCCGTGCTGGGCGGATTTGTGCTCTTCTCCGATCGCCAGCGGCAATAGCCTGCGCCGCGCCACCATCCACCTTCGAGATTCGGCCGCCGTTCAACCTCGATCATCCCTGCGCTCTCAGCGTGAAGCTGTAAGATTCTCTTCGGCGCAGAGTCGATCCGTGACTTCGCACCAAGATCCAGTAAGGCGGAGGGGACGGCGATGGATTGGAACGAGAGCACAAGGCGTAGTTTTCTCAAAGGGCTTGGCGCAGCCGGCGCGTTGGCGGTCACCGCCGGAAACGCTTCCACGTTGAATTCGCAAGCCCCGCAAAGCACCGGCCGAACCTCGCCCATCGGGGCCAAAATGGACGCCACGCGCTCGCAGCGCATGGCCTGGTGGCACGAGGCCAAGTTCGGCATGTTCATCCACTGGGGGCTCTACAGCGTGATCGGCCAGCACGAGTGGGCGAAAGAGGTCGAAGGCGTGCCCTTTCCGCAGTACGAGATCCTTGCCAAGAACTTCACGCCCAAGCCGAACGCCGCGCGCGACTGGGCGCACCTGGCCAAGCGTGCCGGGCAGAAGTACATGGTGATGACCACCAAGCACCACGAGGGTTTTTGCCAGTGGGACACCCAGCTCACCGACTACTGCGCGGCCAAACAAGGCCCGGGTCGCGACCTGGTGCGCGAATTCGTCGAAGCGGCGCGCGGTGAAGGACTGCGCGTAGGCTTCTATTACTCGCTCATGGACTGGCACCATCCCGACGGCGCCAGGTGCAAGACCGACGAGGCTTCACGCAAGCGCTTCGTCGAGTACACCCACGGCCTGATTCGCGAACTGATGACCCACTACGGCAAGATCGACGTGCTGTGGTACGACGTCGACTGGCCGCTGACGGCCGAGCAATGGGAGTCGGAGCGCATGAACGAGATGGTCTTCGAGCTGCAGCCGGAGATCATCGTGAACAACCGCAATGGACTGCCCGGCGACTTCTCCACGCCCGAGCAGAACATCGAAGCCGCGCCCGAAGGCCGCGCCTGGGAGACCTGCATGACGCTCAACGATAGTTGGGGCTTCAATCGCGGCGACGATTCGTGGAAGACGCCCAAGACGATCGTGCAAAACCTGGCCGAGTGCGCGCGCGGTGGGGGCAACTATCTGCTGAACATCGGGCCCAAACCCGATGGCTCGATTCCGGAGGAGTCCGTTACCGTGCTCGAAACCGTGGGTAAATGGCTCGATACCAACGGCAAGGCGATTTACGGCACGGAGCGCGGTTCGTTCGACTGGAACAGCAATGCGGGCTATTCGCGCCGCGGCAACACGCTCTACATCCATCAGCACTACTGGCCGGGCCACACGCCGGCTGCGGAGTGGCTGAGCTTCTATCAGCCCGAGGTGGTGATAGCGATCGGCGGGCTCAAGCCGAAGGTCAAGTCCGCGCGCCTCGTGAAGACCGGCGAGAACGTCGCCTTCACCCAGGACGAATTCTCGCTGCGGCTCACCGGCCTGCCGCTGCAGGCGCCCGATCAGCCGGCCACGGTGATCGAGGTCGAGTGCGATGGCCAGCCGGTGATCTCGCACTCGGCGATGCGCCCGCTGTGGCCGCGGTACAAAGTGGGAATGAGCTAGGCTTCGGCCGCGTGGATTCGCCGATCGCACCCTTGCGCCAGCCACCCCACGGACATGGACCCGTCCGTGGGGACCCCGGCGCGCCGCAAGGATGGGGCACCCATGCTAAAGGATGGGAAAGAAGAACGTGCGGCCGATGACTCATTCTGCGCCGGCCGCCAGAATGGCGTCCGCAATCCGCGCCGCCTCGACCGCAGGACGCACGGAA
>JASHTH010000279.1 GCA_030040655.1 Acidobacteriaceae bacterium
GAAAGCCGCGTTCACTGAGAAGATGAAGGTCGATCCCAAGGAACTGGACGGCCGCAAGGTTGCCAGCGTGGTGCGCACCGACGGTCTCAAACTCATTCTCGACGATGGCTCGTGGGTGTGCTATCGATTATCGGGAACGGAGCCCGTTGTACGCGCTTACACCGAGGCCCGAAGCGAGCAGGATATGGAAAAGCTGCGCGCGGCGGCGGAGAAGTTTGTGCTGTCGTAGGAAGAGTTGCTCAGCGCCACTCAATTTCGATTTGTCATCCTGAGCCCCGTTTGGCTGATTCTCGGCCAAACGGAGGCGAAGGATCTGCGGTTGATCCTCCGGCTTGTGCGACGAATTGCTAAGAGGCCACGCTACTTTGGTATCGCAGAAGTTCGTATCGGATAAGAAGGGCCAAGCAAACGCAGATTCTTCGCTTACCACCCCCAACCTCCACCCCAAAGAGCAAAGACCGCTCTTCGGGGACCCCGGAGGACGTTTGGGGCCACGTGCGCTCAGAGTGAGATGCGCGAATTTATTCAGGACGTTAGGAACAGGACGCTAGAATCTGGGAATAAACGAATCGCAATGCCGGAATCGAAAATACAATCCACGAAACCATCCGCTCCCATTTCCAAGCGCGTATTCGACTGGATGCAGCGCGCCTGGCGTCCGGCGGGAACCATCGTCGCCATCGGTCTGGCGCTGCTGCTCACCTGGCACGTGGTCAACGGCAAAAACGGCCTCACCGTGTGGCAGAAGAAGCGCGCCGAAGACCGGCAATTGCGTCGGGAGATCGACGACTTGCAAAAAGAAAACGCGCGGCTTCGCGACCGTGTCGATCGCTTGAAGAACGACCCCGACGCCATCGAGCACGAGGCTCGCGAGAAGCTCCACTACGCCAAGCCCGGCGAGGTCATCTACGATTTGCCCGCCGATCCGCAATCGCAGACGCAAATGGGAGCACCGACGAAGTGAGTCAGAGTGCGTTGGGAAGCCGCGGGTCGATCGCGAATTAAAGAGCGACCCCGCGCAACGGCGGGGTCGGTTTTCGAAAGACGAATCGAACAGCCGCGGTTATTTCCCTTCCAGTCCCCGCACCGAACCCACGCCGCTGCACAGATCGTAGCCGGGAAGAGCGAAGTCGCCGATGTAGGGCCCGCAGTTGCCGTACACGATATCGTTGAAGCCGCGGTTGAACGGAGAATAGATCACCTGGTTCTCTGCCGCGCTGCTGGCGCGGAATCCGCCGGCCGAGTTGATGACGCCCGAGAGCGACGGCGCCGACACGCTGGTGCCGCCGACGATAAACCAGCCGGTGCCGTCGAACTTGTTGGTATCGAAGACCCAGACGCCGGTGTTGGGATTGGCATCGAAAGCCAGGTCGGGCGTGCCGCGGCCATCGCCAACCACAAATCGAACGCCGTCCTGAAACTTCGGCCGCGGCTCGACCTGGCTCACGCCGCTGCCCGCATCCTGCCAGGTATTTTCCAGGATCAGGTTGCCGGTGTTGAGATCGCGCGAGATGGTTGTGCCTCCGGCGGAAACCACGTTAGGCGAGGCGCTGGGATAGGAGACGCCGGGTGAGTCGCCGGCCGAAGCGACATAGACGACGCCCGGCGTGGTGAAGAAGGAGTCGAGCAAGGTTTCATTCGTGAACTCTTCAGATCCCCAACTGATGGAAACCTCTCCTCCGCCCGCCGCAGCCACAAGATTGCTCGCCACAATTACGGCTTCGAAGAGGTTGGTGAAGCTATTGTTCGCCGCCTCCACCAGGTAGAGCTTCGCCTGCGGCGCCATGGCATGCGCCCACTGGGTGTCCAAGGCCTCTTCGATCTCAAAGCCCGCGCTGGGACCGATGGCAGGCTCGGCGCCCTGCGCGTAGACCACGGTCAGGTCCGCCGGCGGAAGGCCGAACTGCGCGGAGAATGTGGCGAGATCGGATGCAGCCGTCGGATCGTCGAAGGAATCCACAATAGCGATGGCGCGGCTTCCGCCGGTTGGGTTTGCCGTGGTCAAGTTCGGATTACAGCCCGGCACCGCAGACGCCACGAGGTGGTATACGCAGGCGAGCGACGCCGGGGTCTCGAACAAGTAACCCGCGAAGGGCGGAAGTTCATTGGGCTGGACAGCCTTTGGACCGAAGTGCATCTGGGCGGCCGACGGCGCCAGCACGCGCAGGTGCGTGTTCGCCATCATCTCTCCTCTTTCGTTGCGTGGCTGCGGCAAACTCGACTCCGGTGTAAAGGCATGGCCTCGGAAGTGGTTGGGAAGCTGATTTTGGGCAAACAGAAGAGGTGAACTCGCAAGCAGGCAAGTCAAGCCTGCCATAGAAAGGTAGCTATGGATAGGTCTCATGGTCCTCCTTCAAGGCAAGTACGCAGATCGACCCCGGCACTTCATCGCGATATCGATTGCAAACTCAGCCTGAAGGCGGGGAAGGGACTTGCGGACATCACTATAAGTCGGAATTCGCGCTGAAAGCAACGAAAACCAACTGCGCACGGCAACAATTCATGAGCCTTTGAAATCCTCGAATCCGGTTTTCGAGAGAAATCACGATCGATGGAATTCAGTTTTCGGAAGAAATGAAGGCAGAGATGCCGGGCGATGTATCTGGGGCCGTTTAAGAAGGAGTGTGTCCGCTAGGACATTGCTCAAGGTCGCCGCTTCCTGTTGATCCCACCCCAACGACAAACACATGTCGTTGGGGACCCCGGTGATCGCGTCGACTCAGCGATTCTTCTCCGGCCACAGAGTTTCTTA
>JASHTH010000280.1 GCA_030040655.1 Acidobacteriaceae bacterium
GGCTGGCGACGCACAGCGCGCGCCCATCGACGACAAACTCGGCCACCTGGCCGGCGGCCGGCAACTGCGACTCCGCACAAACACGAACCAACTCGCTCATGGACGACGCTCCTCGGCACAAAAGATCAAGGGAAATAGTAACCGGCCCCGCCCGTTAGCATAAAGAAAAGGAGTAGGTCAGACCGTCCCGGGGCTGAAGCCCGGGGATTTCTTGGGAAACAACATACGGGTTCCAGAGGTAGCGGAAAGAACGGAACAGGACGAGCGAGTCGCAAGAAGAGGCGACACTCAGGGGCTGAAGCCCGCTTTCATTTCGCCCTGCTTGCGGCACGGCTGAAGAGGTTGCGGAAAAACTCCTAGGATCGGTTTCTCGCGGGCTGAAGCCCGCGAGAAAAATCAAAAACAAAGGACTTGTTCGGCGCGGCTAAAGCCGTGCCCTTTCAAAACCGCTCGCAGAGCGAGTTTTTCCGCAACCTGTGAAGTCCTGCCCTGACACTTGTTGTGAATTCAAAGGCTTTTTCCGCGTCCTGTAAGTTCGGTACCCTTTCAACTGACCCGCAGCCTAATGCGAAACTCCGCATCGCGCGGAATGGGACATTCTTTGCCGAAACACACAGCAAAACCGCGTTCGCATCCTGCCGCGCGGCCCACGCCCACCGCATTCGAGCGGGCCTGGCAAAACGCGCCCCCTTCCGCCACGCCGCCGCCCACGGTTTCGGGACGCTGGCTGCTCAAGGCAATCGCCATCTCCGCGGTGGGCGCTGCCTGTTGCTGCTGGGTGGCATTCTGCCTGCTGTTCTGGCAAGGGAGCTGGCAGTTGCTCTACCACCCGACATCGGCGGTAACGAAGACGCCGGCAAGCCTGGGACTCAGCTTCGATCCGGTTGCTTTCGCGGCCACCGACGTGGGCACCACGCGCCTAGCCGGCTGGTGGATTCCGGCCGATCCGCAGGCCGCCTTCCGCGGATACACGGTGCTCTATCTGCATGGCAAGGACGGGAATCTCGGCAACACAGTCGCCGCCTTAGCCGAGTTGCACGCGGTTGGTCTCAATGTGCTGGCTTTCGATTATCGCGGCTACGGCGAAAGTGAGTTTGTCCGCCCCAGCGAAGCGCACTGGCGCCAGGACGCCGAATGGGCGCTCCAATATTTGACCGGCACTCGCCAGATCGAGCCCGCCTCGATCCTCCTCGACGGCGAAGGACTGGGCGCCAATCTTGCGCTTGAGGTTGCGGCTGTACATCCCGAGCTGGCCGGCATCATCCTGCACGAGCCGATCGAGGACCCGGTGAACGTCATCTTCAGCGATCCTCGCGCCCGGTTAGTTCCGGCGCGCCTGCTGGTGCGCGACCGCTACGATCTCGACGCGCCGGCCGCGAAGCTGCGCATACCGTCGTTGTGGTTTGCTCCCGATCAGCCGACCGGAAATGGCTGGTCTGCAGCCTTGGAGTCGGCTTATGAGAAAGTCGCGGCCCGCAAGATGCGGGTCTGGCTGCTCAACGGCTCCGTAGCGCCGAAGGAAACTGCAAACGCACTTTCTCGCTGGCTCGCCGACTTGCCCAACAGATCGCTTCCTGCAGGGGCTACGGCAATTCCTGAGTTGCTGTGGCCTTTTGGGCTTAGTGCAAGGTCGCCGCTCCTTGGGGTCGCGTCGACTCAAGTACAGCGACTTCGGGATACAGTGACTCAGAAATTGCTATAAGGCCCCAGACTAAAGATATGTCGCATTCGGCACGAGTAAACTCGCGCCCTGACACTTGTTGCCCCTCGCCGAGCTGTTTTCAGCGAGCTGAGGAGCCTTGCCCATTCAACGCGGCGACTTATTCAGAGCTCCTCTGGCTCCGATGACATGCTAATTGGCTGACTCGCTGACCCGCTACCTCGGAATGTCCCGATGCACGGCTTTCACCAGGTACCCCGCCTTCTTTAAGCGTCCGGCCATCTCGTCGGCCATCATCACGCTGCGATGTTGTCCTCCGGTACAGCCGAATCCTACCGTCACGTAACTCTTTCCTTCCTTCACGTAGTGCGGAAGCAGAAAGAGCATCAGCTCGGTGACACGGCCCAGGAACTCCTCGGTCTGCCCGAATTTGCGCACAAACTTCGCCACCTCGGGGTTGCGCCCGGTCAGCTTGCGGAATCGGGGCACAAAGTGCGGATTGGGCAGAAAGCGCACGTCGAAAACCATGTCGGCGTCCAGCGGCACGCCGTTCTTGAAGCCGAAGCTGAGGCAGGTCACCAGCATGCGATTGGGCTGCTCGCCGTCGCCATACTGCGCCTGGATATGCGCCCGCAGCTCGTGCACGTTGAAGATCGAGGTATCGATCAGCGTGTCCGCGACGTTGCGGATGGGATCGAGCAGTTGCCGCTCTTCCACGATCGACCGCGATACGGTCTGCGAGCGGTGCAGCGGATGCGGCCGCCGCGTCTCGGAATAGCGCCGCACCAGCACGGAATCCTGCGCGTCGAGGAATACGACGCGCGTAGGCAGCAGCTTCTTCACCTGCTTGAGAATGTCGGGGAAGCGGTCGAGCGTCTGCCCTTCGCGGATGTCGACGACGATGGCCGCGCTCTCCACCTCGCTCGATTTGCGCACCAGGCGCGCAAAATCCGGCAGCAACTCAAGCGGCAAGTTGTCGACGGAGTGAAACCCAAGATCTTCAAACGCCTTCAGCGCCGATGCCTTGCCTGCGCCGGAGATGCCCGTAACGATGACCAGTTCCTTGCGCGGCCGAGCTGGGGTTCTCGCAATTTTGGTGCGCGCCGATCGCGCCTTCTTCGATCGCGGCGCCTGTGCTGGCATCATGCCGTCATCCTACACCGGGCGCTTCCGGCACAGGGTCGACGGCGCGCAGCATCGGCCCGATCGTCCATCGCCCCAAACCGGCGAGCCTTTGCGCCCGCGCCGCTTCCACCGGAACCGACATCAGGCCGCCCTGGCCAAGCTCGCATCCCATCTGGCGCAGCGCCTCAAGCTCTGCGAGGGTCTCGATGCCCTGGGCGACGACCTGAACGCTTAAAGACCGACCCAGGTGCATCAACGCCTCCAAGATGGCCGCTCGCTTGCCGCCGGCGACCGCCGCCTCGGTCAGCCTCGCGTCGAGCTTGATCGCGTCGATGGGCAGCTTGACCAGGTGATTTAGAGGCGCCAGGCTTGATCCGAAATCGTCCACGGCGATGCGGAAGTTGAGATCCGCCAATCTCTGCAGAACGGCCACCGACCCGTCCGGATCCTTGTTCAGCGTCGCCTCGGCCACTTCGAAGATCAGCCGCGAAGGATCGGCCCCGGTTCCGGCCAGAATCTTGATCAAATGAGCCACCAGGTCGTGCTGGTAGAACTGCCGCTCGGAAAGATTCACGCTCAAAGTGAGCTCATACCGGGCCTCGCTCCAGGTCTTCAGTTGGCGGCACACGCTTTCCACCACTTCGCGGCCGATGCTGATCGAGAACCCCGTCTCCTCGGCGAGCGTAAACATGTCGCGAAATCCGTCCACGGCGCCCTCGGCGCGCGTGCTGCGCAGCACCGACTCGAACCCCGCGAGCCTGCCGTTCGCCAGCAGATACACCGGCTGGTACCAGATCTCGAACTGCCTCTGCTCCAGCATGTGGCGCAGTTCCCGCTCCCGCTCCTGCTGTACGGTCAGGTGCACTTCCAAATGCCGGTCGAAGATCTCGAAGCGCGCGCCGCCATCCTGCTTGGCGCGGTACATGGCGTAGTCCGCGTCGCGGACCAGCGCCTCGGGAGTCTCGTGATCGGGCCCGGCGATGGCTACGCCAATGCTGGCGCCCACCTGGATGGAGTGGCCGAAGATCGTGTAGTTCTGCTGCAGCTCCGCCGAGACTCTACGGGCCACCGCCTCCAGATCGCCGATGTTCAGGATGTTGTCCACCAGCACCGCAAACTCGTCGCCGCCCAGGCGCGCCGCGGTATCCTGCGGGCGCAGCACGGCGCGCAGCCGGTCGGCCATGGTGGTGAGCAGGGTGTCGCCGGCGGCGTGGCCCAGCGTGTCATTGATGTCTTTGAAGCGATCGAGATCGATAAACAGGACGCCGCAGCTCTGGTCCCGCCGGCGCTCGCGCCGCGAAAAAGCCAGCGCCAGCCGGTCCATAAACAGCCCGCGATTGGACAGGCCGGTCAGCACATCGTGCATAGCATCGTGCTGCAGCTTGGCCTCGACCTGCTTGCGCTCGCCGATGTCGCGATAGCTGACGGCGTAGCCTACGCTGGTTCCGTTCACCACTAGCGGCCCGGCCAGCAAGGCCACGTCGATCAATTCGCCGGATTTGGTTTTGCGAACGGTTTCCATGGCCAGGCGCCCGCGCAGGTTCACGGCCTGGCTGATCATGGCCAGCTCATGGAGGCGCGTCTCCGGCACGATGAGATTGCGCGGGTGCGCTCCGCTCATCTCCTCCGAGCTGAAGCCGAACATCGTCGTGAACGCCGGGTTGGTGTAAAGCACATGATCTTCGTGCACGATCACCACGGCCTCGGGAATGCTGGCCAGCACCTCTTCCATCAGCCGCGAACGCGGCGCGCGGTCGCGGCTTCCCGGATGGGCGACAATGACCGCTTCGCGCAGCTCGGCGTTCGTCACGCAATAGGTTCCCTCGATGGGCTGCATGCGGCCGTTCTTGGCCAGCAGCGTGGCGTGGAACGGATTGCTGCGCCTGCCGCCGGCCGGAGCCGAAGCCTCGGTCGTCTCGGGGAGGAGTCCCCACAGCACGTCTTCCACCGGCCGCTCGATCGCCTCGCCGTCCGCCAGTCCCAACGCCAGACGCGCCTCGGCGTTGGCAAAGACAATGGCGCCCATGCGCTCCAGAAGCACCAGGACCGGCAGCGCGTCGAGGACATCGCGCTGCTGCTCGGATGGCGAGTTGTGAGGAAGATTCAGGCTCATCGCGCTCCGCGGCATTGCCCTTG
>JASHTH010000281.1 GCA_030040655.1 Acidobacteriaceae bacterium
AGATGCCTTTGCAGCTCGTCCCGCGCTTGAAGAGAATCCAGTCTCCGGGCTTGAATGTGGTGGTGCTGACCTTGGCCAGCGTATTCCAGGGGCGGGACTTCGTCCCATTGCCATCCGAAGCAGCGGCGCAATCCAAATAAAAGGAAGTGACCGCCGGGTCGGCGAGCAGAGGCGCCGGCGATGGTCGATTCGAAACCGGCCGCAAAGCGTCCTGGCTCCCGCTCCCGCACAACACCAGGCAAATCGAAAGTAGCGCCGGGAGGAGCAGGCAAGCCTCAATCCGATGCGACGGTTTTTGTGAAACCGAGCTTGGGAACTTCATGCCTACGGCCCCAAAGAGTGTCCGCAGTTTACACAGGTGCGGGGGGAAGAAGATCGCCCGTTGCGCAACAACTCAATAGACGCCAGGAATGAGCCGCTTTGTGCTACGGCTATAGTCTTCGTAATCGGCTGCGAAGGCCCGGCGGAGCGCGATCTCTTCCACATGGATGCGATATAGCACCGCCAGCGTCGGCGGAACGATATCGACGGCAAAACAGGCCCATGTGCGCGCATGAAGGGCACATGCCAGCAAACACAGTTCCAGACCGAGATAGGAAGGATGACGGACGACGCTATAGAGTCCGCTTCGCTTCAGTCTCTGCCCGGGGCGCAACGCTACGTTGGCGCTGAAGGCTCTGCCCAGAGTGACGATGGCCGCGGCTCGAACTCCCAGACCGATCATAAGAAGCCCAAGGACCAACGGGGGCAGCCAGGTGTAGCTTCCCGGCATGTCGACCGGGAAGAACTTGTGCATCCACACGCCGACCTTGAACGATGCAATGATCACCACCCAGAGAATGATCTGCGTTCCGCGATCTTGTATCCAGCCCTGGCCCCAGCCGGTGGTGGTGAAAAAGGCGAGGAGGATTTCCCCCACGACCCACACATTCGTTAGCGCATGAAAATAGAATTCGAGGTTCATGATCGCTCTCCTCCTTACCCTAGGAGAAGGATGCGTTGAAACGCCGGGGAAAAACAGTAGCAGCTGTCATCGATGATGGATGACAAGCATCACCATGACACCTGTCATGCGTTCTCTATGACAGCTTTGAGTTTCAGAATCGCTTGCGCGGTGGGATGATGAAGAAATGAGCCAAGAGCGGTCCCGCGCGCCGGAACGAAACCCGGCGGCCGCAGGGACACACATCGCCGACTCCAAGCGGAAGTTTCTCCGCGGCCGTTGGATCGTGCGCTGGGTGGCGTTGCTGTACGCCGCTGATTTCTTTGTCACGCCGGCGTATCGGCACTCCTTTGCGATCTGGGTGGAGTTCGCGGTTTTTTACGCGGCCTTCGCCGTGCTTTATTTTCTTTCGGCAGTGCTTACGGGACGCCGGCAGACGGCGGCGTTTGTGTTGTTCTATCTCTTCGTCGTTCTTTATTACCCGATCAACCAACAAGCCAATGTGTTGTTTGTCTACCCTTTCGCGGTGCTTTGTCTCTTCCTCGACCGGTTGCGGACGTTGTTCGTCGTGCTGGCTGCGACTATGGCCGGAGTGGTTGCGGAGACTCGATACCTCGGTCATCCTTTTGCCTCCGCGGAGAGCGTCCTCTTCTACTGCGCAATCTTTGGCCTCGGCAACTTTGCCTTTGCCCAGCAGGAACGAACCAATTCTCTCCTGGAGGGTGCAAATTCCGAAATTGAACGTCTGTCGCAGGAGGCAGAACGCGAGCGCATCGCACGCGACCTGCACGATCTGCTTGGCCACACCCTGACCGTGATTACTGTGAAGCTCGATCTCGCCCGACGGCTCTTGTCCCACGACGCGGACCGCGCACGGAACGAGATCGTTGAAGCGGAACGGACGGCTCGCAATGCCCTCGCCGAGGTCAGGGAAGCTGTGTCCGGCTATCGCGCCGACGGACTCGATGCGGAGATCGGTCGCGCCCGGCGAAGCCTGCTTTCCGCGGATGTCAAACTGACCACGACGCTCGCGCCGGTGAATCTCTCACCAGCCCAGGTCAACGCGCTTTGCCTGGCTCTGCGCGAGGCCGCAACCAACATCGTCCGCCATGCTCGCGCAACCGCCTGCTACGTGCAGCTGCTCGAAAACGACGGCACGATTCATTTCACAATTGAGGATAATGGCCTGGGCGGCCCGATTCGCGAAGGGAACGGCCTGCGAGGGATGCGCGAGCGGCTTCAATCCATGGCCGGGACCGTGAAGCTGACCGGCTCGTCAAATGGCGGAACACGTATCGAGATCACCTTGCCGCCGGCCATTGAGTCACCGGCACCACCGGCGTCGCAGGTCGTAGAAGCGGGAGATACGCTTTGACGCAAAAGATCCGCGTGGTGCTGGCCGAGGACCAGAGCATGCTGCGCGGCGCGCTTGCCGCGCTGCTGTCGATCGAACCCGATATGGAGGTGCTTGGATCTTTTCCCGATGGGGAACAGGCCCTTCACGCCGTCGGTAAGCACCGTCCGGAGGTTTTGGTCGCCGACATCGAGATGCCGAAGATGAGCGGACTCGAACTCACCGCCCGTGTCAAAGAGCTCTATCCGGGTACAAGCGTTCTGATCCTGACGACCTTCGCGCGCCCGGGATATCTGCGGCGCGCGCTGGAGGCAGGCGCCTCAGGCTATCTGCTCAAGGACCGGCCCTCCGAAGAACTCGCCGACGCGGTGCGGAGGGTGAGTCGCGGGGAACGCGTGGTGGATCCGCAACTAGCCTCGCAGATCTGGAGCGCGGAAAAGGACCCGCTCACCGATCGGGAACGATTGATTCTGCGCCGCGCGGGCGACGGTGAAACCACCGCCGAACTGGCTCGTTCGCTGCGACTGTCGGAGGGGACCGTACGCAACTATCTCTCCGAGGCCATCTCCAAACTGCACGCTTCCAACCGGATCGAAGCAGCCCGAATCGCTCGCAATAAGGGGTGGCTTTGAGACGCGATGGTCGATGCGCAGCCGGCTGTCGAGCGTCCATTCGGACGCTGGTTGTCGAAGGATGAATGCCATCCGACGTATTCATCGACCCCGAGTTGAGCCTTCCCTGGCGAGCCTCCCGTGATCCGGTGTGATTCGTGTCACTGCATAAAACCCGGACTTAATTTGTCGTATATTTAACCAAACGGATTGGGTCGCCGATTGGGTAACAAGAAATCCTACCGGCGTTTCAAGGTTCGCCCTTTTGGGGAGGGCTTCCACGCCGGGATTGCGCGGAGATGGCAAGGTGAAGAGTTTCTTCATATTTTTTGCGTTTCTTATTGTCTTTCTTATGGTTATTGGCAAAGGTGAAGCTCAGAGCTATGCCGTTGCCGGCGTGGTCCAAGACCCGACGGGCGCGGTGATTCCCGGAGCGAAGGTGTCGGTCCTGCAATCCCCGAACGAACCTGAACTTGCCTCGCAAACCGATGACTTGGGAAGTTTCCGGCTGAGTGTACCGGCAATTGGGACCTATGTGCTGAAGATTCAAGCGGAGGGGTTTACCCCTTACCAGGCCCAGGTGAGCGTGACACCCGCCTCGCCTTTAGCCCAGGTTGAGGCGACCCTGACCGTCGCCAGCCGGAATCAGACCGTGGAAGTGACCGCCGACGCGCTGACGGCGGAAACCACAAGCACTCAACTGGGCGAAAGTTTCGACACGAAGAAGATTCAGAGCATCCCGCTGAACGGACGCAGTTTTACCGACGTCATGGCCGTGCAACCGGGAATCGTTCCCGAGAACACGGCACAGCCTGGCGCCGTCATCATGTCTGGAGTTGCATCGACACCTCCCTCAGGCGATGCGAACCCCGGCAATCTCTCGATCAGCGGGCAGCGCGAATCGTCCAATGGGTTTCGAGTCAACGGCAGCGATGTGGAAGAGGACGTCAACATGGGG
>JASHTH010000282.1 GCA_030040655.1 Acidobacteriaceae bacterium
CTCTTCAGCTCCTCAATCGTCACGCGGTCGTTGGTATAGATGCAGATCTCGCCGGCGATCTTCATGGCTTTTTCGGCGATCTCGCGCGCGCTCATATTCGTGTTCTCGTAGAGGGCTCGCGCTGCGGCCTGGGCGAAAGCGCCGCCGGAGCCGATCGCCGCCAGCGGATCGTCGGGATCGATGACGTCGCCGGAGCCCGAAATCAAAAACGTCTGCGACTGATCGGCGACCACCAGCAACGCCTCGAGGTTACGCAGCATCTTGTCGGTGCGCCAGTCCTTGGCCAGCTCGACGGCGGCACGGTTCAGGTTGCCCGAGTACTGCTCGAGCTTGGACTCAAAGCGCGCGAAGAGCGAGAAGGCGTCGGCCGTCGATCCGGCGAATCCGGCGAGAATCTTGTCCTGGTAGAGGCGGCGAATCTTCTTGGCGGTGTGCTTGAGCACGTTGTTGCCCAACGTCACCTGCCCGTCGGCGGCCATCACTACCTGGCCGTCGCGGCGCACGCAGATCACCGTGGTCGAATGAATCTGAGAGCGTTTCGCCGCGCGTGGATCTCTTTGCAAAACCAAGAAAAACCTCCGGGATCGGGCGCCGAGCAGGCCGGAAAACCTCCAAAAGAGCAGTATTCAGTATAGGCGATTGGCTGGAGGAAGCAGGGGCATTCAGGCCCCTGAATCAAGCACGAGAAAAAGGTGCGGCTTCAGCCGCGGGCCTTTCCGCCATCTCCGCATACGGCCCCTCGCGCAGGAAGGCGCCCGCATTCTTCCACTGCCGCCATCGCCCGCTGAACGGCCCGGGCCTGAAGGCCCGCGAGCCCATCGCACGCTGCTTTCATGGGCCTGAAGGCCCATGCTCCCTCCGTTCTTAACGCTCTTCCCATACTTTCGGTGGCCGCGTCGCGCCCGCCGAAAGGATGGGGCAACCCATTTAAGGGTGGGGTCGATCGGGGCAGGCTTACTTCAGCAACTTGAATGCATGTACCCAGTCGTTATGCAGGAAGCCGGGAATGCACCACAGCATGCACAGCGGCTCAATGGCGCGGGCGGCTTCGGCGCGGCCCATGTCGGCCGTCTCCCAGCCGAACTGATCGAGAATGCCGGTCACAGTCTTTTTCGCACCGTCGTTGTTGCCGCAGATGAACATCGTCGGCTTGCCGCCGGCGAACTGCGGATTGACCATGGACGGCGAGCCCACCGAGTTGAAGCACTTGACGAAGTGAGTGCCGGCAAACTCGCGCTGCAGCGTCTCCATCAGCGATTCGGAGAGATTGGTGAAAAACTGCAGCACTCCATGAAGCGGCGGCGCGTCCTCGATCGGATTGGTCGTATCGATCACCGGCTTGTTCGCCAGGTTTTCCGCGCCGGCCAGCCGCAGCGCCTCCGGCGCGGCCTTGCCCTTCACCGCCAGGACTAACAGTTCTCCAAATGCGGCCGCATCCGAGAAGCTGCCGCTCGTCCCCTTGGGGTTTTCCTTCAGCCAATCGTCCAGCTTGCCCGGCGAGCGCGAGCCGATCATCACCTGGTGCCCATGCTTCAAGAACCCTGCTGCCAGCACCTTGGCTACATCGCCTGATCCAAGAACTCCGACCTTCATATGGCCTCCGTCCATCGAGTGTAGACGGCCAACGTTCTGCCTTCCATGAAAAGACCATTCGCGGTTGGTCTTTTGTGGGAGATGCCGGGAGTCGATCTGCGGTATCCTTGAGGCAGAACGAGGACGAGTCCCGCCCCCAATGACCCGCCTGAGCGCAACCGCATGGGAAATCGCCGCCTGCCTGAGCGGCGCGGCCCTTGTTGGCGCCGGAGCCTGGTGGTACGCACATCGCAAACGGCCCACGCCTGAGGAACTGGAACTGGCCCGACGGCAATTGCTCGTTCAATCCGGCCGAATCGTCGACGGCATGCTGCTCGATGTCTGCGAGATCGACGGCGCCACCGGCCAGAAGCTCACCATGCTGCTCTTCAGCTACCGCATTGGCGGCGTGGACTACGAGTGCTCGCAGGATATTACCCTGCTGCAAACCCTTGTCGATCTGACGCAAATTCGCGCCGGATTTCCGTGCTCCGTCCGCTATCAGCCTGGAAATCCCCAGAACAGCATCGTTTTTGCCGAAAACTGGAGCGGAATGCGGATGGGGCTACCGGCGATGCCTGTCTACGGGACGCAAAAGTCCGCCGAGCGACGCGGCGCACACGCCAAGCAGAATCGCGCTCAAACCCAGGCCTGAAGCGAATTTGAACCCGATACCCATCCCCGGTTACACTTGTAAAATATGCACGTTCATGCGGCGCCGGCTTCGGCCGGCTCGAGCAAGACGCAATCCGTGCTGCGCATCTCGCTCGTGGCTACGCTGGCCTACGTCGCCGTCACCTTCGTGGCCGGCCTGCGCGCGCACTCCCTGGCGCTGCTCTCCGAATCGGGCCACAACGTCTCCGATTTTCTTGCCCTTCTGCTCAGTTTTGTCGCCGTCTACTTTCAAACGCGGCCGGCGGACCCGTCGAAGACCTTTGGTTACCAACGCGCTGGGGTGCTGGCCGCGCTGGTGAATGCGTCCACGCTGATCGTCATCGCGATCTGGATCGGCATGGAAGCGGTTCACCGGCTGAGCTCCCCGGTGGTCGTGCAGCCCAAGCTGATGATGGTGGTTGCCGCGGCGGGCGTAGCGATGAACGGCGCCATCGCCGCGCTACTGTGGGGCGTGGCGCGCGACGTGAACCTGCGCAGCGCCTTTTTGCATATGGCGGGCGACACGCTTTCCACCGCCGCGGTCATCGCCGGCGGTGCCGGTATTCTATGGACGGGACAGAACTGGATCGATCCCGTTCTGTCGCTTCTCATCGCCGCGCTCATCCTCTGGTCGAGCGTGGGTATCGTGCGCGAGACCCTGAACATTTTGCTCGAAGGCACGCCGCGCGGCGTTTCCATCGCGGCCATCCGCGCCGGCATGGAATCCGTGGACGGCGTCGTCGACGTGCACGACCTGCATGTCTGGAGTCTCGGTTCCCGCTCCCATGCGCTCGCCTGCCACGTGACCATTGCCGATATTCCGCCGTCGGAGAGCGCCTGCATCCTGGTCAAGCTGAATCACGTGCTGCGCGAACACTTCCACATCGGCCATACCACCATTCAGTTCGAGCACGAAGGCTGCATAGAACATCAGGAGGGCTGCGTGGTGCCGATCGAGGAGATGGCCAGTGGCGCGGGTTCCGAACACGAGCATCCGGGCCACATCCATTGAAGCTCGACTCGAAATGCTATAGTCGCCCATTGAGGAGGTCGTCCATTTGGATCGCCTGCGTGTTGCCTGCGTTTTGCTCTGCCTGTCGCTGGCACCCCCATTGCCTGCATTTGCGCGCTCCTTCGCCGCTGCTGCGCAGTCTGCCCCCGCGCAGCTTGACGTGCTCAGCGGCGAATACACGAATCCCGAGGCGCCCGATAATCCGTGCAGTTTCTATGCGCAGAACGGCAAGCTCATCATGGAATCGGACCGATACATTCCCACCGAGCTGAAGGCCATCTCGGATGTCGAATTCGGCGTTCCCGATCAGAAGTTCACCGTCCGCTTCACTCTGGATTCTTCGGGCCATGGCGCGAGCTTTGTCTTCTCCGACGAGTCGGAGGCGACCTATCGCCGCACCGGCGACCCCGTGCATCACGTCTTCCACGACTACCAGCGGTCTGAAGTCATGATTCCCATGCGCGACGGCGTCAGGCTGCACGCGGTGATTTTGAAGCCTTCCGACATCGCCGCGCCGCTGCCTTTCCTGATGGGACGCACGCCCTATGGCGTCGACGGAGCCACGCGCGCTTCGTTTTTCGCCAGCCGCCCCGAACTCGCGCGCGCCGGATACATCTACGTCACCGAGGACATTCGGGGCCGCTTCAAAAGCGAAGGCGAATTCGTGATGAGCCGTCCGCTCGCCGATCATCGCGACCCCAAGGCCGTAGACGAGAGTACCGACACCTACGACACGGTGGCCTGGTTGCTCAAAAACGTGCCCGGCAACAACGGCCGCGTAGGCGTAGTCGGCACCAGCTATCCCGGCTTCCTGGCCATGATGGCCGGCATCGATCCGCATCCGGCGGTGAAGGCCATTTCGCCGCAGGCGCCCATGATCGACGTGTGGATGGGCGACGACTTCTTCCATAACGGCGCCTTCCGCCAGACCTACGGTTACGACTACGTGAAGGCGATGGAGTCGAGCAAGGAAACCAGCGAAGTCGACTATGGCAAGGACAAGGATGGCAAAACTGTCGACGGCTACGATTACTTCCTCGAGCGCGGCAGCTTTGCCGAGGATGTGAAGAAGTCCGGCTCGAAGATGCTTCCCACATGGAAGCTGTTTCTCGATCATCCCGCTTACGACGAGGTGTGGTCGTCGCGCGGCGTCGAGCACGATCTGCATTCCGTCGCAGTGCCGACGCTCTCCGTGGGCGGATATTACGACCAGGAGGACATGTTCGGGCCGCAGATCGAGTACGCGACGCTCGAACCCTTCGACACCAACCACGAGAACTTTCTTGTGCTGGGGCCGTGGCGCCATGGTTATTGGTCGACGTCGTCGCGGCGCCTCGGCAATCTCAATTATGGCGAGCCGATCGGCAAGGAGTTTCGCGAGCGCATCGAGGCCAAGTTCTTCGCGCATTATTTGAAGGACCCTCCGGGGAGCGATGCATCGGGATTCGATCTGAAAGACACGGCCAGCTTTCAGACCGGCTCCAACACCTGGAGGTACTACTCGCATTTCCCGCC
>JASHTH010000036.1 GCA_030040655.1 Acidobacteriaceae bacterium
TAGCTCCGCGCTTCAGCGCGGGGAAGCGGATGTCACAAATGGACGCGGAGTCCCGTAGGGACGGCGCGACGGCATTCTCCCTTGCAGAGATCAGCAGCCCCTAAACGAAATCAACACACTGCAGAGGATGCCCCATCCTTTCATTCGCCTCCGACCAAGCAAAGGATGGGTCCCTGCGTCGCAGCGACCGCGACCCGCTCACTCACACCTCAAACCGCTTAAGCCAATCCGCCAACAGCGCCGCCACCTTCTCGGGCTGCTCATAGGCCGCGAAATGCCCGGCATCCGGCAGCAGATGGAACTCGCACCCTCCCGGCGCGGCGCGCAAGGCATCCATCTCCGCCGCAGTGACAGCAACGTCTTCGCCGCCGGAAATGGCCAGCACCGGAACGTCGATCGTCGATACCGTCGGCACAGAATCGGGCCGAACGGCCAGCCCGGCCTGCACGGCCACCGCAGCCTGAGCCGTCAGCGTCATGCGCGCGCGCAGCTCGGCCACAATCTCAGGCCGCCGCACTCGCGCCGTTTCACCGATGAGCGCCTCCGCCTGCCCGTCGAAGAACGGACCGACACCCGACTCGCGAATCGCCGCAATATTCGCCAATCGCCGGCCAAGTCCTGCCTCGGCATCCGGCTGCGGCTTCGAACAGAGGAATGCCAGCCCGCGCATGCGCTCCCGCGCCCGCCGCCACAGCTCGAAGAGCATGTATCCACCGATCGAACAACCGACAAAGACTGCCTTCGCAACCTGCACTGCGTCAAGGAGCGCAAGAATATCTGAGGCGAGTTGCCCTATGGTCAGCACCGGCGCATCGGGAACGCGCGCGAAGATCCCCTTCGGCAGGCGGTCGCCAAGGTCGGAGCCGCCATGGCCGCGAAGGTCGGGCGCGATGGCGCGGATGCCGCCGAGGTTCTCGGTCAGGGGGCGCCAATAATCATGATCGAGAGGGGTGGGATGCAAAAAGACGACCGGCAAGCCGATTCCGGAATCGTGGAAACTCAGTTTGGCCGAATTCGATTCGTACCAACGCTCCATACCCTAGGAGGATACGCCCGGAGGATTCGGCCCCGGAGCGCCGGGCGGTGGCGGATACGCGCCCGGAGGCGGAGGATACATTCCCGGGAATGGAATCGTCTCTTCGGGAATGCCGATCCAGCAGGCCAGATACGCCACAAAGACCAGTCCCCCCGAGAAGCAGGCCGTCACGACGGTCAGAACCCGCACCAGCGCCACGTCCCATCCATAGGCCTGCGCCAGGCCCGCGCACACTCCGGCGATCATGCGCCCGGCGATGGGCCGCACCAGCGGGCGCGCAGGCGAGGGCGGCGCGGCATAAATCACGTTGCCGCACTTCGAGCAGAACCGCGCGGTGTTCGGCAACGAGGTTCCACATCGATTGCAGAAGACGGCCATGATCAAATCCCCCAGCTCGTAGTGAGTCCGGTTGGAAGGACGCTGGCTTCAGCTCGAAGAGCTGGGCTTTAGCCCTGAAGGGTACGGGCTCTAGCCCGTACGTCGTCTGCCCAAGAACCTTCCGGGGCTTTAGCCCCGGAGATAAGCCTCGCCACCACGGATGCTACGCCAATTATTGTATGCATACGAAAACGCCGCGGCGACGGTTCCCTTGGGCTCTGCGCCGTGGGTCTGTCGGAAGGCTGCGGGCCTTAGCCCGTACATTCATCGACCGGAAAAGACTTAGGGGCTTCAGCCCCCGAAGGAAAACTGACACGCCCCAGGCCTCCGCCCGCGCCTTTGCCACCGCGATCACGCCCCCGAATACGCATTGCGCAAATACCTCCTCGCCGTATCGGCGCGGCTCGTGTTCGGCCCCGCGGCAATCGCCGCTTCGTAGTCGCTCACCGCCTTCTGGCGCTCGTGGTTCAAGTCGCGGCACTGGCCGGCAGCCACCAGCGAGCGAATCTTCAACTCCGGCCCGACGTCTTTCGTCGCCGCAGCATCTTCATACGACTGTGCCGCTTCCCCGTAATGCCTCTGCCCCCGTAGGGCATCGCCCAGGCCAAAGTAGGCCAACTCCAGGCGCGCTTCGGAAAAGTATCCCGGTTTTTCGCTGTCAGCCAGCAAGTCACGATACGCGTCCACGGCAGCCATGCCTTCCCCGTCGTCTTTACGCAGGTTGGCCTCTTCCAGGCAAAAGAGAAAGTCGTGCGGATACTGCTCCTTCAGCCCGCGCACCACCTGCACCGCCTCCTTATAGCGGCCCTCGCGCCGCAAAAAGAGCGCGATCACGGTGCGCGCTTCCACGGTCGTCGCCACGCCGCGATTGCCGGCATCCCGAAGCATTTCAAGGCCGCGCGACTTGGAGCCGGTGATTCCCACAAAGCCAATCAGAATCTTGAACGGCAAAGGCAGCGCGCCGACCACGTACTCATAAACTCCCACCACCAGCTTGGCGTCAATGTAATCCGGGTCGAGCTGCAGCACGCGCAGCTCGTCGTCCTTGGCCTTGCTGGCCAGCCGGAAGCCGCTGGCAAAGCCGCGCTCCACCATCGCGACATAGGTGCATTTCAGGCTGCGCGCCCAGCCGCGCGCGTAGAGCGCGTTCACATCGTTGGGATTTTTGCTGAGTCGGGCGTCGGCCTCGTGAACCACTTCATCGGTGAGCGCGAAAATCTGATCGCGCTTCTTCGCATCCTCGCTGGTGGCGTGCCGGCCAGTCAAAAATCCGTCGTTGGCGTAGAACGTGGTATCGAGCAGGTCGAGCCGGTAAAGCTCCTGAAAGATCACTGCATCCAGCAGCAGCGCCGTCGCCTGTGGATCGCCCGGATGCTCTTCGCGAACGCGCTGGAAGCGCTCGATCGCGCCCGGATAGTCGAGGTTGTAGAAGTGCTGAAATGCCTCCTGCACCTGCGGATCGCGGTTCAACGGATTGGTGTGAACCGCGCCCGCCCGGCAAAAGCCCGCTCCGCACGCCGCCAGAAGAATGCCGAGCCAGCCCTGCTTCCACAAAGTTCCCGTCTTCAACCTCAATTCTCCTTTTGACCCAGGGCGCCCCAGGTCCGGGGTCCCCGGCAAGCGATTTGTGCTTGCTGGGGTGGAGGTCGGTGTCTTCGGACCTGGGAGAACGACGATCGAGAGATCGATGCCCCAGGTCGGGGTTCCCCGTAAGCGATTTGTGCTTGCTGGGGTGGAGGTTCGGCGCGTTCTCGCTTTGGCGCCTAACCTGGGATTCCACCATCGTGGCTGCCTCTCCCTTTTCGCCCGGTCTTGGCGAAAGGGCGGGATCGCGATCTTCCGACTCACCTTCAAAAAAGGAATCCGCCACCTTTTTGACGTTATGACAGGTTGAAAGATGCCCGGATCTCGAGTCGACATGCGTCCCATCGCCTTGGCTCCATCACCGAGATTCCTCTTGAGAAGGACTAGCCCCATGAATCGAAAAGAGAGGCTCCGGCCGTTGCTCAATCAAGCCCAGTTTAACGGATTCGAGTTTCGCCGCTGGTTCCAGCGCCACGTGCACCCGGTATGGCCCGGCGCCGAACAGGCCATGGAGTTGCTCGGCAGCGAAGGCCGATACTACACGCTTCTCTTCTCGCACGACTTCGCCCGCTGTTTCTGGCGATCCGGCGGGCAGATGAGCTTCACCGTCCCGTCGACCTCGTATCCTCGTGTCACCGCGAGCGGCGATGTCGTGCAAGTCACGCGCAAACCCTATACCCGGCGCATCATCAAGCGCGACGCGTGGAAATACCATTTGCGGCAGATGGCCCTGGCCGAAGACCCCATCTTCTACCTTTACCGATACCTGCCGGAGAGCCTGCAACCGCCGCTAACGGTTCGGAGACCGGAACGGATCGCCGCCCGCGCCTGAAAGGAACCGAGCGTCGTGAGTCCGAAGCCCAGTGCAGAGTCAACATTGTCTTTGTGAGTGCCCATGGACGCCAGCTTCCACGGAGGATCTGAAAATCGTCACTGCCTGGGCAAGCTCCCGGCGGGAGCGCTGAGGATAGCCCAGGCTGAAGCGAAGCGGAACCCTCGGATGCAAGCGGAAAACCGCTGGAAAGCCCCGGAGGGGCGTCCGAAACCCACCGTGCCTTCGACAGAGCTCCATCCGCGGAAGCGGCGGCCTGCGGTGGCGGCCACCGGACCTATAGCTGGTTCACCGTAATTGCAATCCCGTCGGATCACCGGCGCGCGCTCGATCGCCTCGTCTGCCTCGTCCCCAAATGCCATACTCGAATCATGGCGTCTCCCTGGGAAATAAATGCCGGTTCGACCGTTGATGACCGGCTGGCAGGCGCTCGCCGGCGGCTCATCGTCGCGCTCGACGTGCCCACGGCAGCCGCCGCCGCGGCCCTCGTAGACCGGCTGGAGGGCCAATGCCAATGGTTCAAGGTC
>JASHTH010000283.1 GCA_030040655.1 Acidobacteriaceae bacterium
TGAGTTCGGGAACCAGCACGCCGACGGTGTACGTCTGCCGCTTGCGCAGCGACCGCGCAAAAAAACTGGGCCGGTAGTCGAACTTGGCCGCCGCCTCGATCACGCGGTCCCGCGTCTCCTGCGGGATCGACTTCACGCCCGGCGCGTTGTTCAGCACCAGCGAAATCGTCGCCGGCGACAGGTTCAGGTATTCGCCCAGGGTGCGCAGGCTGATCGGCTGCCCCGGCGTGGGCTGCAACCCCGGTTTTCGTCGCGCGGCCATGCACTCCTTTTGTAACATCCGCGCCGCCGCGCGCTCAGTGATGGGAGTCGGCTCATTCCGGAGGGTGCGGGCCTCAGCCCGCGCGTCATTCGCCCCGAATGGGAGGGCACGGGCTTTAGCCCGTACATTCGCTTTCCAAAGAAGAATCGAGGCTTCAGCCCGCGCGCCATGCGCCCCAAATGGGAGGGTACGGGCTTTAGCCCGTACATTCGCTGTCCAAAAGACCCCGGGGCTTCAGCCCTCACGCCATGCGCCCCGAATGGGAGGGCACGGGCTTTAGCCCGTACATTCGCTTTCCAAAGAAGAATCGAGGCTTCAGCCCGCGCGCCATGCGCCCCAAATGGGAGGGTACGGGCTTTAGCCCGTACATTCGCTGTCATAAAAAGACACGGGGCTTTAGCCCCCGAGGCAAACCGGCCTAACACCCGTCCTCCCGAATCGCGCCGCTTCCAGATACAATCGAATCGCATCCCACGCGCGGAGGGATGGGTGAGCGGTTGAAACCGGCGGTCTTGAAAACCGTTGTGCCTGAAAGGGTACCGGGGGTTCGAATCCCTCTCCCTCCGCCAAAGCATAGCAGCCGTGGTGCTGACCTTCACCGGAGACGTCAGCGGCTCTTGTACATCGATGGATTCACTGAAGCTTTTAGCACCGGCACCGTCGCCGCAGGCACAGTTTCTTCCACCGCGGCGGAAGCCGATCCGTCGAAGAATTTATTGCCCGCATAACTGGCCTTAAAGCTGTAATTGCCGCTCTTGATGCCCTTGGCGACAAACTCCGCTACACCGCTCGCGTTCAACGCCGCGCTGCCCAGCGTCTTTGATCCGATGGCAAACGTCACTTCTCCGGCCGGCTCGGGCGAGTAGGCCTTGGTGGTCAAGGTGGCTGTCAGCGTTACTTCGACCCCGTTCTTGGTCTCCTTTGAAGCCACCTCGAGCGCCGTTGCCGTCGGCGCAACGGGCGCAATCTTGGCGATGAAGCCGTAATCCCCACCGTACGCCGCCGGCGGATTCGACTGGAAGGCTCCTTTTGTTGTCGCCAATCCATAGGAGTTGGTATACCCGGCAAGATAAATGTTTCCCTTGGCGTCCAGGTCAAGCCCTTCGATCAGTTGTGCTCCATAGCCCTTCACCGAGCCGACCAGCGAATAGAACTCGAGCTTGCTGCCCGCCGGATTCAGCTCCGCGACGAAGGCCTGGCTGTTCCTTCCGTTCGGTTCAATGGGATTGACCTCCGGAAAGCCGACGGTGGAGCCGGCCGACCCGGCGAAATACACGTTGCCGGCCGCGTCGAGCTTGATATATCCCACATTCCCGATTCCGTTTGCCCCAGGGCCATAGGCGCCGAACATCGTCGACCACACCAGCTTCGATCCGGCGGGATTCAGCTTGGCGACAAAGCCGGTATCTTCACACTCGTCAAATCCGGACTCGCCGCAGGAACGTTGAAACGCGCCCGTCGTCGTCGGGAATCCCTGGCCGTTCGCCACGCCGGCAACGTACGCGTTGCCTTCGTCATCCGCGGCAATGGCCCCGCTGGCCGAGTCGTCGTCGTTTTTGTCCGAGGCTGGCGGCGCCAGGTAGGTGAGATAGTCGATCTTCGCGTCCTCCGATACCGGCTCGAACTTGGCGACCCATGCCGCATAGTCCGTGGCTTGCGGATTTTGCGGCTCATAGATCTTCCTCTCCAATGCACCCTCGGTGGTCGGCAGATACCACGAGGTCGTGGTTCCCGTCACAAAAAATTGCCCCGACGAATTGAGCGCGATGCTCATCGCGTCTGTTCCCCCGTAGGGTGAATACTGAGGGCTGGCCGGGAACGCATAGCCGTCGGCAATAAGCTTGGTGTTGAACCCGATCAGAGTGGAGTAGAGCAGGTCCGAGCCGGTCTTATTCAGCACTGCAATGAACGCGTAGCCGCTGAAATACTCTCAGGGGCTGTTTCCTGCATTGGGCGGCAGCACGCAAGTAGTCGTTCCCGGCTGAAACGCATTCTCCGTCGTTGGGAAGCACTGTTGTATCACGCCGCGTCCCGGCCTCGTGTCGCAGCCATCGGCGGTTGAGCCAGCCACATATGCGCGCCCCTTTGCGTCGACGGCAATGCCCCAGCCCTGGTCGGTGTCTCCCGCGCCCAGGAACGTGGAGTATTCCAGATGTTCGCCGTTCGGCGACAGCTTGGTCACAAAGGCCTGCTCCGGGCCGTCTACGCCGCAGTTCGCCTGCTGTACTCCGTCATTGTTGTAGGTCCCGCAAACGGTGTCGAAGGCTCCTGGAGTGGCTGGGAATGTGCTGTCCCACGTGGTGCCCGTAATGTATGCGCTTCCGGCTGCATCCACGGCGATCGCATAGGGCTCGGTCCATCCGCCGTTTGTTCCCGTGCCCGCAAGGTAGGTGGAATAAACTAGGGCGGTCCCTTCGGCATTCAGCTTGGTGACAAATCCTACAAAGAGCCGTGAATCGTCTTTCATGTAGGAGGGCGAGGACTGATAGGGATCTTTCTCCGGAAAGTCATACGCGTTCGTATACCCGGTGACATAAACATTGCCATCCTTGTCGACCGCGATTCCATTGGAGATGGCGTTATTGTCGTTCTCGCTCCAGTTATTGAACCCGATATTGGTCTGTGCTGGATCCTGGTTATTGTTGGCCGAGTTGTACTTCCCGCCCAGGTACGTCATGTAGACCAGGATCGGATCGATCACCAGCGGCTTGGAGTGGTCGTACTTTCCGAGCGCAAACTTCACCCGGTTCCCCGCTACCACATATCGCCCGTCCACAGCGATCCTGCGGTCTCCATCCATCTGGTAGATTTCCGGCCTTTTGAAGCTCGCCGGTCCGTTCGGCGCGTCGAGTCGCAGGTCGCCTTTCGCGTCGACGCCGAGCTTTGCCCCCTCGATCTGCCACGCGATTTGCCCGGGATCGACGCCCGCGCCCACGATGAAGTCGTATTCAAGCTGGCGCTGGTTTCCGTAGAAGACCAGGTCGATGCCCGGATAGATGCCGGTATAGCTGACCTTACCGTACGTCGGGATGCCGGAATGCCACTTCTTCGGGTCATTGCCGACAAGATAATTCACAACTCCCGCCTGCTTCTCGAGCCCCACGGCAACGGCCTTCGCGTCGGCGCCCACGAGCTTCATCCGCAGCATATCGACATTGTTCCGGGACGGCTGACTTTCCAGGCGAACCCAGGCCTCGCCGGGCTCGAGATAGAGCGAGTAACCCTGTCCGCGAGAGACAAACTGCACCCGCGCATCGGCTTGGCCGAGATTCGGCTGGAAGCTCAGCGGAAGCTTGCCGAAATCCGCAGCGACGCTTCGGCCGGCCGGAACGGATCCCGCGAAGCCTCGTGGCGCGATCAGATTCGCAATGAAAGCCACTGAAAGCACGAAAACGACACCCCGGCAGACAGCCCGGCCGAAGCGCACCCCGGCCTGACAACTGATTTCTAAACCCAACATGGCAATCTCCAATGATTGATCTCAATATGAGGCCTGCCTTCGCAGCCAGCGCGCGGTCTACGAGCGGCAATCGATCGTTCGAACCGTCGATTCATAACCACGGGAACGTGGAAAACCATTGCCGCGAATACTACGGCTAATCATTCTTGTTTGTTGGAGTTACGGGCAACAGGCGAGAGAGGGCAAAGTGGGACATTTCGGGGCGCGCCGCCCTGAACGCGCTGCTGGACACGCCTTGAAGCAAAACGTATGATCCAACTACCTGGCTCCTGGATCGGCTGAGATGAATCCGCGAACGGCCCCCAATGCAATCGAACAGGATGCGAGCGCAACCGGCTCGCAACGGCTCGTTTCGTGGAAAGAGATCGCCGCGTACTTCAATTGCGACGTGCGGACCGTTAAGCGCTGGGAGAGGGAGCGCGGTCTGCCCGTGCACCGGGTTCCGGGCGGCGAGCGCAGCCGGGTATTTGCCTACGCGGCGGAGCTGAAGGTCTGGCTCCATTCGCCGCCGGGCGCGGTCGAACCTTCCGATCAACCTGCGCCCCCCGACGGCTTCGAATCGCCCAACGGTTCCCCGCGCATCGACGCCGGGCCGGAGCGTGAAAAAGATGCTGCGCCGGCCTCGGCGCCATCGCCCGGCCGCCGATTGCTCCGGAACGCGGCGGTTTGGGTCTGTGCATTGGTCGTCGTTGCTGGTGGCTTGGCTGCCTACCGCATTTACTCGGCACGGACGCGGCAACGACATCGGAATTCGGCGAATGGCGGGCATTCGCCTCTTCCGGCGGCGCGCGCCTTGTACCTCAAGGGCCGCTATTACCTGGAGAAGCGGACCAGCGAGAGCATGAGCCAGGCGGTGGACGCATTCACGCAGGCCATCGTGCTCGACTCAAACTACGCTGAGGCTTACGCTGGCCTGGCCGAGTGCTATGACCTGATGCCCGAGTACACCGGCATGGCCGAGGCCGACGCCATGCCCCGCGCCATGGCCGCAGCGCGTAAGGCCATTGCCCTCAATGATTCGCTCCCCAACGCCCACAGCGCGCTGGCTTTCGCGCTCTTCTGGTACCGGTGGGACTTCAAGGACGCCGAAGCCGAGTACAGGCGGGCCATCGCGCTCGACCCCCGCAACGTCGAGGCGCATCACTGGTACGCAACCGCGCTGATGAGCGAAGAGAAGTACCCCCAGGCCTTGCAGGAGATCGACACTTCGCAGCAGCTCGATCCGGCTTCGCGCTCCATCCTCGCCGATCAGGCCGCGATCCTGTACCAATCGGGCCGCCGCGAGCCCGCCATCGCCACGCTCGAACAGCTTCAGGCCGCCGAACCCGGCTTTTTCAGCCCTCCGCACTATCTCGCCAATATTTACTTCCACGAAGAGAACTACCCGGCTTATCTCGCCGAGCTCAAGCTGGTTGCCGCGGCCACCAAGAAAGACTCCGACGCCGCATTTGCCGCCGCGGCCGCGGATGGCTGGGCAAAAGCCGGCGCGCGCGGCCTGCTCGCAGCCATCCGGGCGATTTATGAAAGGAGCTTTGCCACGGGCCAGGACGATGGCGTTCTGCTCGCGCAGGTCTGCGCCCGGCAGGGCGATCTCGCCGCCGCCGTCAAGTATTTGAAGGCTGCCTCGGCCGTGCGCGACTACAACGTGAAGCAGGTTCTCTCCGCAAGCTGGACTCCGCAGTTGAACGGCTATCCGCCGTTTGAAGCCCTACGCTCGCAGATTCGCAAGGAACTCGACTGAACCGAGGATCGAATCGGCGTGGCTGCTCGAATGCAATTGAGTTGCATCGTGTCCGCAGAAGGATGTGCGAGCGTCAGAAACTGGCGGTCTTGAGACGATTGCGCTTGAAAGGGAGCCGGGGATTCAAATCCTCTCCCTTCGCCATTTCTCATGGGTTGATTTCTTCATGGCGATCGAGAGGTGCGAAATCCGGCCGGCCGAGTGGCCCGAACGGCGTGCGATCGCAGAGCTCTTGGCTATTTGCCGATCCCGCTTCCAGCTCCCTCTAGATAGCTACAGCCACAGTCCGATTGAACTGTGGCTGTCAGGCGCCGCGCGGATCGAAGATATGGCCCTATGCAAATTGGAAACACCCAAACCCACCCCGGCAGAACCTGCCGAGCCATCGACCCAACTTCGGACGATCAAAGAACGTCTGTGTCTTTGCGCATATCGATAACCCTATCATTGTGACACAACTTGATTCCAGTGTCGAGGCATCTGTCCTTGGCTCCAAATCCTTCCATTTCAAGGAGTTGCGACGGCCGCGCTTGCCATTGTCTCAAGCTCTTCCATTTCAATAACTTGCCAGCGCCTGTCATCGCCAATCTGCTCACTCCATCCCCCATCCCCTCACTCCTCTGATGCTTTCCAGCCTACAAAGGCCACTTCGCCGGCAGCCCCCATTCCACAATGACCCGATGGTTTATGCCAGGACTCGGATATTTTACCACCCATCTGTTTTGCGGGTGTTCCCGCCGGATCGAAGGGCTTGGTTGCACGAGGGAACCGAAATGCTCGATCCGCGCAGTTGGCTGAACCGGAAAATCTTGCGGAAAATTGATCTCGATTTCAAGCGCCTCGGCGGCGACAGTAACGATGGCAGCCGTGCTCTCGGTCGTTGTTTTTGCGGCGTACATCGTCTCCGCCTGCTCGAGAGACATCGCCGTCCCTCCTACGATCTTGTACGAATACCAGGCCGTCACTGGATCGCTCGCGGCGGTCAGAGGCTTGTTGAAAACGAGAAGACCGCTCCGCAAAACGGGAGTCGAACTCTTGGGCTTTGCCGTCACTGTGTCCGTTGAAACAGAGAAGGATTCGATCTTCGCCTGTTGTGCCACGACTGCCACTTGGTATTCAACCTCGCTGATGGTTTTGCCCGGGTCGTCGACCCTGATTCCCTCCCGATAAACCGTAGCTTCGATGGTCCCATCACTATCGATGTTCACCGTCTTCCTGAGCATGCGAACACCGTAGCCTTGCACGTTTCTGAAAATGGGGAACCTTCGCTCTTCCCCATCGGGGTTGAAAACACCAACCCCATCGGCCTTATAACGTTGAAGCGTAATGCGATTCAACGCGTGGGAGATGGTCAGAAAATTGAAGTTGTTTCCAAACTGGTTTTGCTCGTCGACATAGGGGCAGGTCGCCGTTCCCGCACCAACGACAACAAGCATGCTGCCATCCGATCGATATTCAATCGCGACATTCGGGTGGTGCTTGTGTCCGTGGAGGACCAGATGGAAACCGTGCGTATTCAATGCAGCCAGTACATCTCCAGCGTCAAGCAACGGCATGAATCTTTCACCGCGCGGGCTTGATCCTTTGATCGGTATGCAGTGGTGGTGCACGACGGCGATCTTGACCAGTTGTCCGGGGTCTTCCGTGAACAGCTTAAGTTCTTTGACCTTTCGCTCCAGCCATCTTAACTGTCCCGGGCCTACCTCGCCCTCGGCCAGTGGAGCCAAATCCTTAAGGGTCGAGTCCAAGCAGGCGAATACCACGGGCTCGTCATCGGCTCGATGCACGTACCGGGGTTTTCTCGCCTCAACGTCGTCTTCGTTGAACAGGGCTCTCATGAAACGGCGGTATTCCCGAAGACGGGAAGCGGCGTCAGGCTGCGCCCGCGGTGCAAAGCTGGCATCGTGATTGCCCGGAATTACGAGGAGACGGCGCCGAATGTCAAAGCCACAATCGGCAAGCATATCTCTCACATATCGCGCAGCCTGCCTGAATGATCGTTCATCCGGCTTGTTGACAAAATCGCCGGAAATCACGATGTAATCGGGCTGCAGCTTCCGGATAGCATCCTTCAGACCATCCGTTATTTCCTTAGACGGGTTCTTCCACCACGGTCGTAAGCGTGTGAGCGACCGCCAAAGCAAGTCCTTTCCCAGGTGAAGATCCGAAAGATGAAGAAGCTTCATCGCCGAGCCTTCTGAACTAGAAGTGGCAGAACGTCTGATCATAGCTCAAATTGACTGACCTCGGTCATCCTGGCGCGGATCCCTTGTGTCCGCTGGTTTGGCGAGCCCGCGCCATTGAAAAGCGCGCTACCGCCGCGGATGAACGAAATACACCAGCCCAAGATAGTCATCGGTGAGCAGAAAGCTGTCGGGGCCCATGCGCAGGATTCCGCAGGGACGGCCATGGACGGCCGGCCTTCCATTGGCGAAGGTGAGGAATCCCGTGATGAAATCCCGCGGCCTGCGATCGGCGGGCGAGAACCGGACGACGCGGTAGCCGGTGCCGATCCTTGGGTGGCTCGCGCCGTGCAGGGCCACGAGAAAGCTCCCGCCAAGAATCGAGTCGTCCTTCGCGAAGTATTCGAAACCGAGCGGAGAGCTGTGCGCAGCGAATGTCGTATAGGCCGGCGGAATGTGCTCGCAGGAGGCGAGCGGCGCCGGCGCGTGGCCCAGCGCGGCGTTCGGGTCGGGCCCGGTGGCATGCCCGCCGCCGGCGGTCAGATTCGTGCCGGCTGCGGCCACGCCCGTTTGCTGGCCATAAACGGAATCGCCCGCACGCTCCGGCGGAACGGGAGCGATGGCGCCGGGATCGTTCAGCGTGGGCAGCGGCGTCGAGTCGTGGACGGGCTTGCCATTAGCGAAGAAGCAGGTTGGCCATCCATAGTTCCGCCCGGGCTCCGCTGCCGGATCGATCTCGAAAAAAGTATCTTCGGGAAGCTTCTCGCCGAGGTGATCGTCGCCCATGTTGGTGGCGAAGAGCGATCCGCCGTCGAGCGCAGCCACAGCATGGAAGTCGACGGCGTTGCGCATGCCCTGCGCGAAGAGCAATGGGTTGCGGCCGTCCGGGTCCATGCCGACAATGGCTGCGCGAAGCACCTCGCGCTCCTGGCAATAGTTGCACGACGAACCGATAGAAACGAACACTCGCGTGGCGCCGCGCACCTCGGCGATGGCGACGGTGCGCGTGAGGTGCCAGCCGCCGTACTTGTAGTTCAGGCCGTAGTCGGGAAAGCGA
>JASHTH010000284.1 GCA_030040655.1 Acidobacteriaceae bacterium
TGCCTATGGCGAAAACCCGCTGCACTGACCGAGTCGTCGGCGGCATCCTGGCAAGTTGGCGATACGACATCTCCGGAATCTCACCGGAGATGCGCAAGGACTACGAGCAGCATCTGGCAGAGTGCGCCCGCTGCAGCGCGCGCCAGAAGTTTCATCGCGGACTTGACGGGGCGCTGGCGGTCCTGACATCGCTCTCAGCCTTTTTCTTTCTCTTCGCTCTAGCGGTTCTGCGCCACATCAAGCCGCTGGAGCACGTTGCCTTCAATATTCTCGGGCTCGACACCGTGTCGATGTACGAAATGCTGGTCTCGGCGGCCGTAGCCGGTTTGTGCTTTTCCATCATCGCTTTCCTGCTCGTGCTCACGGCGACACCGGCGCCATCCTATCTGGGCGGCATTGCCGCCGAACGCGCCAAGATGATTGAAGAACACCTGCCCCAGGCGCTGCGTTCGATGCGCTCCCGGTAATTGTCATCGAGAGGTTGTTCGCGACCCCTATCCAAGGCCACGCCAAGGCTCGAGTGAAGGTGCGCGAGGCCGCTTTGGCGAGCGTGGCTTTATGCGTTAATCTTCCCGCAGAATGAAAGACATTTATATCGCCGACCTGGCCGGCTTCGATGAAGGCAAGATCTTCGACGGCTTCTTTCTGCTGCTCTCCAAACAGCTTCGCACCACCAAAACCAACAAACCCTACCTGTGCCTGACGCTTTGCGACAAGACGGGCCTAATGGAAGGGCGCGTATGGGAGCCGAGCGATCCGCGCATCGCCAAAGAGCCGCAGCGTGGCGACCTGGTCAAGGTGCGCGGGAGTGTTTCGCGATTCGACGACCGGCTGCAAATCAAGGTCGAGCAGTTGCGGCGCGCGGGACCCGGCGAAGTGGACAAGACCGACCTGATGCCCGCCACAACGCGCGACGTGGACCAGCTTTGGAACGAACTGATGGGTTTCGTGGCTTCGTTCACGCAGCCGGATCTTAAGCGATTGCTGACCACGTTGCTCTCCGATCCACATCTGGCGCAGGCTTATCGCGAGGCTCCCGCCGCGCGGCAGCTTCATCATGCCTGGCTCGGCGGGCTGCTGGAGCATGTAGTCAGCCTTCTGAACCTCGCCGTTCGCGTTGCGCCGCACTATCCCATGCTGCACCGCGACCTGCTTTTGACTGGCGTCATCCTGCACGACATCGGCAAGGTACGCGAGCTGGAGTGGGAGATCGGATTCGAATACACCGTCGAAGGCCAGCTCCTCGGTCACATCCAGATGGGCATTGCCCTGGTGGAAAAAACGATCGACAACCTTCCGGATTTTCCCGACCGGCTCAAGACGCTGGTACTGCACATGATCCTCTCGCACCACGGCAAGCTCGAATTCGGCTCGCCTAAGCTGCCCATGATTCCGGAGGCGCTGGTGTTGCACTACCTCGACGATCTCGACGCCAAGATGCAGGCCATGTCGCGCGAATTCGAAAAGGCGGCGAAAGAAGGCAAAGCGCCGGATGAACTGACTGGGAAAGTGTGGGCGCTCGACCAGCGGCAGTTGCTGAATACGCGGGGGTGGCTGGGCGAGGGCGGAGAGTCAGATTCGGACGCGGTGGAACAGCATGAGCTGTTTTCGGCGGCAAAACCGGAGCTATGATGGCTGCGACGAGCGAATCGCAGTGAAAAGCGAATTGCCGTCTGCTGAGTGAAGCAACGATTTCGCATCTCCCCCGCTGAGCAAAGGCCGAGGAGGGCGACGAATATGGCTGTGAGCTCTACATTCGGAATTGCTCTGGTTCTCGCCCTGCGGATTCTGGGTTGCCTGGTCGTAATCGCTGGTTTTACGTGGTTCGTGTTGATCGGCCATCAGTTCCATGCCAGGTTGAGACTTCCAGCTTCGCATTCGCCGCAGCCCGCGATTCTCCTTCGACCTGTTTATTGGGACCGTGCGCTCTTTCTTGTATTCCTCGGAGGAGTCCTGCTCGCCATTTCACTTCTATTCGGGCCAGGCTAAGGATGAGGCCGCGCAATCGGCAGCAGAGTAAACCCGCCGGCATCGGATCGCTGAATCGCAAGCCGCACGCCGAGCACAGGCGCACATCCGATCCGTTCACGCGGGTCAGCGATTCCGACCGCGCCCAGTCGCAGGCGGGACAGTTCAACCGGCGCGTCTCCTCCTGCATTTCGCTGCGATCGGGAGGATCTTCGGTCGAGTTCGGCGCGATTCAGCCCAGGAACCACTTCCACTGTTCCTCGCTGAGCGGGACAACCGAGAGCCGCCCGATGAGCAGTAGCGGCGAGCCGGCGAAGATCTTTTCGTCCTTGATGGCGGGAAGATCCTTTGGGTTTTTGAGCCGCTTGCCCACTTTCACGCGCACGATCGGAACCTTGGGGTCCGATGCGTCCACGCCGATCACCGAGCCGGTGCCCACGGCAGTGCGCTCGTCGCCGGTATGATAAAAGATCCACTTTGTCCCCTTCTTCATCTCGCGCAGGTGCTTGACGGCTGCGGGCGCGGTCACGCCATCCCAAATGGTCTCCTTGTCGCGCAGAAAGTCGTCGAAGGAGTAGACCTCAGGCTCGGATTTGAAGAGGAAGTAGGCCATGCGTCTATGCTACGTAAGGGAACAGGGAACAGGGAATAGCGAATAGGGAACAGCGTGAGGTAGACCTTCGGTGTCCGATTCCGAACGGAGGAGAACGCCAGCGGACAGCGCGGGGGAAGTAAGCCGTGGGCGGCACGCCCTAGCTTTCTGAGAAAACGCAGGTTATGCCCACCCGGCTTTGGTCCCCCAGATGCAATCATCCTGATCGACTGGTTCTCCGGAGGGCCCCATGAGCAGGCTGTGGCAGGACATTCGGTACGCATTTCGGCAATTGAATCGCAGCCGCGGCTTCGCCTTGGTGGCCATTCTCACGCTGGCGCTCGGCATCGGCGCCAACACAGCCATCTTCAGCGTTATCGACTCGGTCCTGCTCGAGCCGCTGCCCTTCCCGCACCAGGACCGGCTCGTCAAGCTCAGCTCCGCCAGCAATACGGGCAACGATTACTATACCTATCCCAAAGGCTGGATTCGCGCCTATCAGCAGCGCTCCCATACGATCGCTTCCATCTCCGGCTACACGACGAACACCGAGTACAACGTCACCGGCGGCGGCACGGCCGACCGTGCCTTCGGCAGCGCCGTGAGCGTCAATCTCTTCCATACGCTGGGCGTGCGCCCGGCCCTGGGCCGCTTCTTCGCACCGGAAGAAGAAAACTCCGGGCAGGACAGCGTCATCGTCCTGAGTTACGGATTCTGGAGCCAGCAGTTCGGCGGCGATGCCAACGTCATCGGCCGCACCATGCTGCTTGACGGCGTCAGCCGGCAAATCATCGGCGTGGCTCCGGCGGGTACGCACTTCCCCGACTACGAAACCCAGTTCTGGATTCCCATCGCTTTCAAGGCCGGCGATCCCTACGATCCCTGGAACTCGTTTACCATCGACGCCATCGGCCGCCTGCGCGACGGCGTTGCGCCCGCCCAGGCCGCCGCCGAACTCAACTCGCTCCACCGCGAGATGCTCACGCTCTTCCCTTGGCGCATGCCCGATGGCTGGGCGGGCACCATGCGGGTTACGCCGTTGCTCAACTCCATCGTGGGCGAAGTGCGGCCACGCCTGCTTCTTCTTTCCGGCGCGGTCGGCCTGGTGCTGCTTATCGCCTGCGCCAACGTGGCCAACCTGATGCTGGCGCGCGCCGCCGCCCGCCAGCGCGAAATCGCATTGCGCTCCGCGCTCGGCGCCGACACCCACCGCCTCGTCCGCCAGATGCTCACCGAAAGCGCGGTGCTGGCCTTCGTCTCCGGCTCGCTCGGCGTGCTGCTTGCGGCGCTCAGCCTCGGCGCTCTCAAGCTCGTGCTCCCGCCCGACACGCCGCGCATCTCAAATCTGGCCCTGCACGGCGAAGTTCTTCTCTTCGCCCTCGGAGTCTCGGTCTTCACCGGAGTTCTCTCCGGGCTCGTTCCCGCGCTCCAGGCGGGGAAGAAGGATCTGCAGGGCAATCTCAGAATGAACGCCGGCGGCGTCTTCGGCGCGGCGCGTCGATTCTTCGTATCGCGCATTCTCGTCATCGGCCAGATCGCGCTGGCCGTTGTGGTCATTACCGCGGCCGGAGTCATGCTGCGCAGCCTCTACAAACTAGCCAACACCGATCCCGGCTTCAGCGCACAGCACACGCTCACCGCGCAGATTTCCCTCGACCGGGATGCCTGCTCGCAGAAGGGCGTTTGCGCCAACTTCTTTGATACGCTGCTCAACCGCGCACAGGGCCTGGCCGGCGTGCAGTCGGCCGCCCTTGTCAACGCGCTGCCCATGACCGGCTTCGACAACTGGTATAACTTCGACGCGGAAGGCCATCCGCGCAGTCCCACGCAGCTTGCTCTTCAGGCCTCCAGCCGCATCGTTTCGCCGGGCTATTTTCAGCTCATGGGCATTCGCCTGCTGCGCGGCCGCCTTTTGAACGACATGGACCGCTCGGGTGCGACCCACGCCATTGTGGTCAACTCCGAAGAGGCGACGCGCTTGTGGCCTAACCAGGACCCCATCGGCAAGCACCTCATCGACGTCGGCGACGAGCCGCAGCCCACCGTCTGGGATATGAACAAGGCCTCGATTGTGGTTGGTGTGGTCAGCGGCACACATCACCAGGGCCTCGACCAGGACTCCGGCTGGGAGAACTATATGCCCATGACCCCGGCCAATGAAAAGCCGGTCATGAACATCCTGCTGCGCTCGCACACCGGCTCGGCGGAGCTCGCCGCCAGCTTGCGCGACCTGGTCTCGCAGTTCAATCCCGCCGTACCCGTCACCAAAGTGCGCACGCTTGAAAGCGTCATCTCGTCTTCGACGGCCGCGCCGCGCTCGCTCACGCTGCTGCTCGCCGCCTTTGGCGCACTGGCCATCATCGTCGGCAGCATCGGCGTCTACAGCCTCATTTCCTACACCGTGAGCTGGCGCACGCGCGAAATGGCCCTGCGCCTGGCACTCGGCGCCAACCGCCGCCAGATCGCGCAGCTCGTCCTCGGCCAGAGCCTCGCTCTTGCCGTCTCCGGATGCGTCCTCGGCATCGGCGGAGCGGTCGCTGTCTCGCGCCTCATGAACCGCTTCCTCTTCGAAACCAGCCCGCTCGACCCGCTCACCTATTCGCTCGTTCCCCTGCTCTTCTGCCTGCTGGCGCTTGCCGCCGCCTGGGCTCCGGCGCGTCGCGCTGCCGCCGTCGAACCCATGGTTGCCCTGCGGACCGAATAGAACGGTCCAATTCAGGGATGCCCCACTCTTGTCGCCCGTTTCTGGCGAAGTGCTGGGGCTCCAATTTTGGATTCTTTCGTCACCCATCCATTGACAATCGACAGTCGAATGTCTACCATCGATCCGTAATCGAGGGTCGAATGTCTTCCATGACCAAACAGGCGCAGCAAAGGGCCAATCTTCTTCAGGGCACGCTAGACATGCTCATCTTGCGGACGCTTCTCTACGGTCCTGCGCATGGTCACCAGATCGGTAAGCACATTCAGCGGACCACGAACGATTTTTTGCAGATGCAGCACGGTTCGCTCTATCCCGCGCTGCACCGGCTGGAGCGCAGAGGCTGGGTCGCCTCGAAATGGGAGACGGCTCCGGACCGCAATCGCGAATTCAAATACTACCGGCTTACAGAGAAAGGAAGAAAGCAGCTCATGGTCGAAGAATCCGAGTGGAAGCAGATGGCCGATGCGGTCGCGCGCGTGATGTGGCCCACGGCCGAGGAGAGCTGAGGAAAACAGGGACTGAGGGACCGAGGGAACAAGGGACCAAGGGACTAAGGAAATAAGGGACTAAGGGACTAGGGCATGAAAGAAGCTCTGATGAACCGTGCTTTGTAACAGGGCACGACTTGAGTCGTGCCGAAAGCGCCGGAAACGAGTTGGGCTTTAGCCCCTGAGGCTGGGGTCGAAAGACTTGATCAGATGCTTCCTAAGGGACCAAGGGACCAAGGGACCGAGGGACAAAGGGAGCTTGGGAGAGTTTGCATGCGTTGGTGGCAAATGAAAAAACGCGATGCGGACCTGGAACGCGAGCTGCGCTCCGATCTCGAGCTCGAAGAGGAAGAGCAGCGCGAGAACGGCGTGCCCGCCGAAGAAGCGCACTACGCCGCACGGCGCGCCTTCGGCAACGCGACGCTGATTCGCGAACAGGCACACGAGGCCTGGGGCTGGGCGCGCATTGATCGGCTGATGGCTGACGCGCGCTATGCCGGACGCGTGCTCCTCAAGAGCCCGGGCTTCGCGCTGACGGCAAGTCTCACGCTGGCGCTCGGCATCGGCGCCAATGCCGCCATCTTCAGCCTGGTAAGCGCCATCATCCTGCGTCCGCTGCCCTACCCGAGCCCCAGGGAACTTGTCGGCCTGGGCCAGTGGAGGAACCAGAAGGGCGAGGGCTATGTACAGACGGGCGTCTCGGCGCCGAACATCCTCGATATCGCCGCGGTGAAGAGCATTTTTCAGCAGGTTGCCTACTTTCGCTTTGCGGGCTTCAACATCACCGAAGGCAACCATCCGGAGAGTATTGACGGCATCCGGGCTTCGCTCGATCTGCTGCCTATGTTCGGCATTCAGCCGCTGATGGGCCGCTTTTTTACCGCCGGGGAGATGCTGCCCGGCCATGACCAGGAAGCGATTCTTGGGCATCGTTTGTGGCAGACACGTTACGGGGCCGATCCGGCGATTCTGGGCAAGACGATCGATCTCGACCAAAAGCGCTACACGATTGTGGGCGTAATGCCGGCGCGCTTCCGCTTTACTTGGGACCAGGAGATGGGCGTCTTTGTGCCGCTCGCCCTCACGCCCGAGGAGCTGAGCGAGAAGGGGCGCGCCACCTCGCGCGACCTGGAGACGCAGGCCCGGCTGCAGCCGAATGTCACCGTGAAGCAGGCACAGGCTGCCATGGATACTCTGGCCGCCAACCTGGCGGCCGAGCATCCCGACGCCGATAAGGGATGGGGCATAAAGGTCGAACCGCTGCACGCCGCCTACTATCGCCATTTGGGGCAGCCGCTGCTGATCATGTCCGGAGCGGTGCTCTTTGTGCTGCTCATCGCATGCGGCAATATCGCCAACCTGCTGCTGGCGCGCGCCACGGTCAGAAAACGCGAAATCGCCATTCGCGCGGCAGTTGGGGCCAATCGGGCCCGGCTGATCACGCAGCTTCTCACCGAAAGCGTGGTTCTGGCGGTGATAGGCGGCGTCCTCGGGTTGTTGCTCGCCTATGTCGGAGACCGGATCCTGACCGCGGAGATGACCCGCTATCGCCGCTTCAGCGTGCCCAACGCCAGCGTGATCAACCTCGACTGGAGGGTTTTGCTCTTTGCCTTGGGTTTGACGCTGGTGACCGGAATCCTCTTCGGGTTGGCGCCTGCCTGGATTGCCTCCGGAACCGATCTCAACGAGTCGCTCAGAGAGAGCGGGGCGAATTCGGCTGCGGAGTCGGGGCGCCGGCGGCTGCACAACGGCCTGGTGATCTCGGAGATTGCGCTGGCGCTGGTGCTGCTGACCGGCGCCGGACTGCTGGTGCGGACCTTTCTCAAACTCATGCGGGTGGATCTGGGGATCGATCCGACCAACGTGGTGACCATGGAGATCGATCTACCCCATTACAAATACTCTTCGCCTGCCAATCAAACGCTCTTCTATCGCCAATTGCTGCAGCGTGTCCAGAACCTGCCGGGGGTTCGGGCAGCGGGAATCGAACAACCCGGTTCCACGGTCTTCTTCCAACCGGAAGGCCAGGCGCCAACGGTTCCAGGGCAGGAACCGACAGCGGATTTCAACGTCGTTTCGCCCCGCGACTTCGCTGCGATGGGCATCCGGCTGGTCGCAGGGCGAGAATTTACGGAGAGCGACAGCGATGGCGCGACGCCGGTGGCATTGATCAGCGAAGCGACGGCGCACCGGTATTGGCCTGACGCGAATCCGATTGGCAAGCACCTCTCCATCCTGGCGCGCGTCTACTCCGGGCAAAGCGCCGGCACGGCCCAGTCGCTCCAAATTGCCGGCATCGTGAAAGACCGGCGCGGCTACGACCTGTGGGAGCCGCGCGCCGACATTTATGTTCCCTTTGAGCAACACCCCATCGCTTGGGGCTTTCTCGATGTCAGGACTGCCGTTCCGCCAACTTCAGTGGTGCCGTCGATTCGCGAAGCGGTGCTGGCTATCGACAACGAGCAGCCGGTGAACGATGTGCAACTGCTGACGGATCAAATTGCGCAGACTTACGGCACGATCGGGTTTCCGATGACCCTGGTGTGGATCTTTGCCGCGCTTGCGCTCGTGTTGTCGGCCGTCGGTATCTTCGGCGTGATGTCGTATACCGTCAGCCGGCGCTCGCACGAACTCGCCATCCGCATGGCGCTTGGCGCTGATCGCGCGACGGTGTTGCGGCAGATACTCCGCGAGGGGCTCGGAGTGACCCTCGTCGGCGTGGCGATCGGTCTCGCGGCGGCGCTGGGGTTGAGCCGCATCATGGCGGACTACGTTTATGGCATCAAGGCCACCGACCCGGTCACGTACACGGCAGCCACGGTTGTGCTGGTGCTGGCGGCGCTTGCGGCATGCTATGTTCCGGCGCGCCGGGCCGCATCCGTCGATCCCATGCGGACATTGCGAAACGAGTAGCTTCTGCCGTGCTGCAAAGGAGAGCTGGATGAATTGGCTTCGGATCGGAAAACGCAATACGGACCTGGAGCGCGAGCTGCGCTCCGACCTGGAACTCGAAGAGGAAGAGCAGCGCGAAAATGGCGCGTCGCCGGAGGAGGCCCGCTATGCCGCCCTTCGCGCCTTCGGCAATCCCACGCTGATTCGCGAGCGCACGCATGAGGTCTGGAGCTTGACCATGGTGGAGAAT
>JASHTH010000285.1 GCA_030040655.1 Acidobacteriaceae bacterium
AGCCCGCCGGGATAAAGGCCGGTACTGGGGCAAGCGTTGGTGGAAATGATGCTGGTGATGTAAGCGCAGTCGCCGCTATCGAAGTTATCGAAAAACTGCGTTACGTTTTGCGACGTGCCGGAGATAAACTGAGTGATTCCGGAGACCTCCCAGCCGCCCAGCACGTGCCCCACGACTCCATTCTGATTCTTGTAAAAGGGAAGCTCATAGACATAGTTGGCAACGAATGTCTGCGGCTGATTGAGCTCCGAAGCGCCGTAATCCAGGTTCAGATCGTAGGTATCGTAAGATTCCTGGCCGCGATCGTTAGACAGGTTGGTGAGGGTCTTGCCCCAAGTGTACGCAATGCCATACGTCAGGCCATGGAAGTTGCGCGAGTTGAGCGCGACCTGCAGCGAACTGTAGTTGCTCGTATAGCCGGTGGTCCTGTCTTCGAAGGCCGCATAGCCGAGATACGGCATGACTGCCGTGACCCACGCGGATGGATTTGACACCCTGGAGGAAAGCGTGGTTTGATTGATCTCTCTTTCGCCCAGAAGATGCCGCCCCAGAGACCCTACATAGGCGACGCTCAGCACGGTGCTCGGCAGCAGTTCATGCTCGACGGTGAGATTCAAGTCCATGTAGGATGGGTTCTTCATGATCGGCGAGCCGGTGGCAGTAATGCGGCTGGGATAAAGAGGAGCTCCGGAGGTTCCTGACAGCGGTGCGTCGAACAGAGAGTCTTCGATGGTGGCGACTACCAGTCCCGGGGACTCCTGGAATCCATTTTGCTCCCAGATGCCGTTCAGCATGCGGTCGTAGAAGATTCCGTAGCCGCCGCGCAAAGAGGTCTTGGCGTTTCCAAATACATCGTAGGCAAAGCCGAATCGTGGCACAAAGTTATCGTGTGGATCCGGATCGACATGCGATCCATACGGCGAGCACGTGGCCTCGGCGGCATTCACTTGCTGGGCTAGACTGCAGGCCGTTCCCGTCGGATAAATGAGGCCGTTCTCGTAAGTCGCCGGCGTTTGCGTGCCGGTGAAGTTGCCGGTGGTCGGATTGATCACCGGAGCATTGGTGGCAAGAAAGTACTTCGGATCGAAGTTTGCCAGCGTGTCGAGCTGGTCCGCCGGAGACGGGAAATAACTGTACCGGACGCCGAGGTTCAAAGTGAGCCGTTTAGTCATCTTCCAGTCATCCTGGAGATAGGCTTCCAAGTTGGTGTAATGCAGGTCGGGAATCGTGTCGCGGCTGGCCTGCGTGTAGTACGCATCGTTGCCGAGGAGGAAGTCCTGAAATCCGTTGAACTGAAAGAATGCAGAGCCGCTGGAGGCGTTTTCTGTCTTGATCATCCCGGAAACCGTAGCGCCGGTGCGAAGCGTGTGGCGGCCCAGGGTTACTGAGAAGTTGTCGAAAAGTGTGTTGTCAAGGTTACGTTCAAAGTACGGCGTGCTTCCATAGGTGTACCCGGTAATACCGCTATAGAAGCCGAAACCCGGGATGCGGCCGTACGGGTCTTTATATTCGGTGTTGTTCGTAAGTTGTGCGGCGATAGCGGGATTGGTGGCGATGGAGCCGGACGTGAAGGCAGAAGAGATAGAGCCCTGGGTATATGCGTACTCCGCCTCATTCACCATGCGCGGAGAAATGGTCCAGGTGAGATTGCCGACAATATTCTGTCCCGGGGCGTTCACGGCGGACCCTGCCACTCCCGGAAAGTCGCCTCCACTCCAAAGGCCAAGCGGGAAATTCTCCGGCGTTTCATCCTGCATGGCGTGGCCGAAGAAGTGCAGTTTCTCGCTGAGCTGGGCGTCGGCCCGGATGAGATCCTCGCGGGTGTTGTTCAGCTGCGAATAGCTGGCGATGTACTCGCTCGAATTCCCCGGGACGTTGGCGGGAAACTTGTCATAGTAGTTGGTCAGGTAGACCTTGGCGTTCTTGCTATAGCAGGCGGGATTGACCGTGCTTGTACCCGCCGATGCATTGTAAGTGACGCAATGGTCTGCGGTCTGCGATGCGTTCTCATCCGGTGTCGTATTTCCGGGAAACGTTCCCGCCAATTCTGCAGTGGTGGGCACCGTAAAAGTCGATGTTGCCGGGGCGCTCACTTTGCGCCACTCCTCGGACCAGAAAAAGAAGAGCCTTTGCTTGGCAGGATGGTAGAGCTTGGGAAACATGACCGGCCCGCCGACCGTAAATCCATAGTCGTTGTAGTGCTCGGTCGATCGCGGCGTGCTGGGGGTGGTCAGCTTGTTGAAGTAATTGTTGGCGTTGAAATCCGTGTTGCGGTCGAACTCGTAGGCATCGCCATGGAACTGGCTGGTTCCGGATTTTGTCGCGGTAAGAATCTGGCCGCCGCCGCTGCGTCCAAACCCCGCATCGTAAGTGCTTCGTTCCAGCGTGAACTCCTGAATGGCATCCACGCTGGGTGAATTCAGAATCGTAGCGTTTGAACCGCTATCGTTGATGTCGGCTCCGTCGACGGTCCAGTTGTTGGCGGTTGCACGAACGCCGTTCACGGCAAGAGTCGTGGTGTTGTTCAAACCGAAGCCCACCTCGTCTCCCAGACCGCTGACCACGCCCGGCTGCAAGGTAACCAGTTGTTCGAAGTTGCGGTTGTTCAGTTGCAACTCCCTGACCTGGGTCCCGGAGATCGTGCCTTCCACGGCCGACGAAGATGTGTCCACCGTCTCGGTGTTCTCCTGGATGGTTACCGTCTGGGTGACCTGTCCGGGATGAAGCTGGGCATCCTCTGTGCGCTTTTGCGCGACAAAAAGTGTGACGTTTTGCCCCTCGTATGCCTCAAAGCCGGTCGCCGATATTTTGACGGTGTAGTTGCCTGCCGGAAGGTTGGTCACCGTGTAGGTTCCCCGGCTGTCGGTCTGTACAGTGCGCGACGCGCCGTTCACGCCTTCCTGGGTAATTGTGACGGTAGCATTGGGTATCACGGCTCCGGTGGTATCGGTCACCGTCCCGCTGATGGTTCCGGCGAGTTCCTGGGCACGCAACGGAATCAGGCAGCACAGCAGCAACATCGCGAACGCAGCGAATACTCTCTTTCCTGGCATATGGATAGACCTCGCAAAAAGAAGTGATCTGGCTCAATTGCCTTCTGAAGCGGCATCTGTTTCAATGTCTCGACAAGGTTGCGACGGAGTTCACCGCCGGCTCGGATCGCTCCGAGCGTTCATCTTCGCGCATCCGGAAGCAACAGCGTCCGGCAACGATGAAAAAGGGATTGGCCGCGAAGACATCCTACAAAGCCGAATTCCCTCCGCGTTCGCTGATGCTACGGATGCGAACGCCGGAGTGAAAACTCTCCGTCAGTTCGAGAACCGATGTTTCTCGCGTCGTGCGCGGATCGAAGCCACTGTGCAAAGAACCGGCCTAGACGCGACCAGAATCGAATTGCTCATTCTTTGCGGTTCTCCGATGTTCCCGAAAGCAATCGATCGGGGGTGAATGCGATTCAATCACCGGAATACAATTTCCCACACAGGATAGGGTTTGTCAAGGCAGCGCATGGTTTTCAGAAACCCGGAATTCGCGCGCTTTCAAGTCACCGGTCGTCTGCGGGGCCGGTGCGAGACTCCCAGCAGCTCGCCATCCGCCGTTGCTATAATCTGAAATAGTCGAACCCGCACGGCGTGGGGGTTAAATGGCCAAGCGCAAGGACGCCCCGTCCATTCACTTGTTCAATTCAATTTCTACCTGCGCTCTCGGAGTTCTTTTCTTCTGTTGCGGTGCCGCGATTCTCGCCCAATCGCACCCTACCGCCAATCAAGAGTCGGCAGCGCGCCAGCATTTCACGGCATGGGTTGCTCAGGGATCGCGGGCTCTCGAACAAGGCGATAATCCGGCCGCGGAAGCTTCCTTCCGGCGCGCCCTCGCGCTGGCTCCGGATTCCGTGGAGCTTATCAATAACTTAGCCATCTCCGTTGCCCGCCAAGGCCGCGAAGATGAGGCCATCTCGCTCTACCAGCGAGCGCTGAGAATTAAACCGAACGATCCCATCACGCAGCGCAATCTCGGCGTTGCCTATTTTCGCGCACATCGCTACAAAGAGGCGTTGCCGTTGCTCGAGGCTTTTGCCGAATCCACCCCGACCTTTCAATCGCTCGACTTGACGGGTCTCGATCTCTTTGCGCTCGATCAATTTCAAGAGTCCGCAACGTATCTTGAACGGGCAAGCGAGCTTCAACCCGATGACCTGCCCACGCTGGATATCCTCGGAAAGGCCTACTGGAGAACCAAGAATTATCAGGGAGTTACACAAGTATTCGATCGGATCATGGCAGTGAATCCGGAATCTCCCGAGGCGCATTTCATGCTCGGCTTGGCTTACGATATCGAGTATAAGGAACAGGAGGCGTTGAAAGAGTTTCAAGCGGCGCTGGCGGCCGATCCGAGTTTTCCAGCCGTGCACTGCAGCCTTGGCCTGATCGACTTTCGAGAACATAGAGTTGCGGAAGCTGAAGAAGAATTCAGGAAAGAGCTGGTGCAGAATCCGGCCGACCCGGTTTCGAATTACATGCTGGGCCGGATCCTGGTTGAACGTGACAAGCCCCTGCAAGCGGAATCGTACCTCACGGCTGCCGTGAAGGAGAACCCATCTTACCGCGACGCTCTCTTCGAACTTGGTCAGTGTTATCTCATGTTAAAGCGGCCGAAAGATGCGCTGAATCCGCTCGAGAGAATCACTGAAATCGATCCCGACTTTGCCGCGGCTCACTTCGTCTTGGGCAAAGCTCTGGCAAAGCTGGGCCGTTCCGCAGAAGCTTCTCGCGAGCTTGCTATCTGCAGCCAACTCGAGGCTCGGGAGAATGCCCAGCGGATCCCGGCTCAGCGCAATCCCGATTAACGCGATGCAATGTTGCCGAATCGTCTCCGGCGCGCGAATGCATCGCTCGGCTGGCCGAGCGGAAGCGTCGAAAAGTTGCAACTCCCCGCGGTGGATCGAATCTTTACCATCGAGGAGGGAAGGGGCATCATTGGCGAATTATGCGTTCAATGCAGGCCAGAGAAAACACTTTCCACGAAGAATTAGCGAGTCGTTCTTGCCCACTTGGCGCGCCGGCAAAAAGATGTTCTTGGCCTTGAACGCGTCAATTGGCAATGCTAATTCCATCGAGCCGGCACCCCAAAGCAATGAGAATAGCCGTCATCGTCGGTAAGGAAGAACTCGGTCTGCCCGTAGGCCCGACCTTCGAGTTCGGAGACGGAGTAACCAAGGCTCTTCAATCGCTCTCTGGTTTCGTGTATATCCGTCGGAGCCCAGTAAAGTCGGATCCCCTCGTAGCCTTGCGGCTTGACTGAAGTGCCCGCGCGTCGATTTAGCATGAACCATAAGTCGCCGTTGCGAAGCATGCAGAAGATCAATTTGTCATCTTTGCGGATTTCTTCAGTCACCGAGAATCCGAGACCGTCGACCCACAGGCGCAGACTTCTCTCCAGGTCTTTACTCGGAATTACTGGAATGCAAGATGCAACGGGCATGACATTCCTTTCGCCAAAACTACGAAGTCTCTTTTCACGCGGTTATCCCGTTTTCGGCACGAGTTGCTGCCTGGTGCCTTCATTCACACGCCAGCGCTGTCATCGGATCGATCCTTACCGCCCGTAGCACAGGCAGCAGCATCGCGATCCCGCTTAGCACAAAGATCGCGACGATGGCGAGAAGGTAAATCCTGGGATTGTCCGGCTTGACTTCGAACAGCAGGCGATCGAGAAGCGGCATTGAGACTGCCGACAGGATCGCTCCAGTTACGATTCCCAGAGCCACAGGAAGGAAGCCTTGTGCAAAAACCAGACGCATGACCTCTGCGCGCTGCGCTCCCACAGCCATGCGAATGCCGATTTCCGCAGTGCGCAGAACAACGCAATACGAAAGCACGCCGTAAATGCCGCCCAGCGCCAACTGTAAGGCGACAATGGCGAGCAGCGTGGCAAGCACGGAGACAAAGCGGCTCGTGGCTCGTGCGCGGTCGATCACAGCCGATAGCGGCTCAAGATGAGTGATGGGTAGGTTGCGATTGAGGGCGGCGATCTGCTTCCGTGCGGATGATACGAGATCAGGCACGGCTCCGGCGGTGCGAATGACCATGGACATAGATGGCCGGGGAGCCAGCGCATAGGGCAAATAAATCTGCGGGCGCACCGTCGCAGTCAGGGTGTGACATTGCACGTGCCGCACAACTCCCACCACCACAAGCCAGTCTCTCTCGAACTGGAACGGCCCCTTGGGAGAGTCGGAGACATTGACGCGCTTGCCGAGAGCAGACTCGCCAGGCCAAAGCCGGCGCGCGAGAATCTCGTCAATCACAGCCACGTGCTGGTGGGCCGCGTCGTCCGAGTCTGTGAAGTCGCGGCCTTGTATGAGTTGCGCACCGATGGTATCGAAGTAGCCAGGCAGAACAGAACGCATATCGGCCATCACCGTGTTCTGCTGGTCTACTGGAGCGCCATCCTTCCAGTAGTAGTCATACCAGTTGCCTCCATCATCCAGGGGAAGATGAGAGACGGTCGAAACGGACTGCACGCCGGGAAGTGCGGTCAGCGCACGTTGTACCTCGCGCAGAGCTTCGTAATTCGGCACGCTTACTCGGAGAGTAAAGACATTTTCCGCGCGGAAGCCCGGATCCACGCGGAGAATATGAGCAAAGGTGCGTAGCAGAAGCCCTGTTCCGATGAGGAGCACGAAAGCCAGGGCAACCTCGCTGGCGACGAGGACGATGAGTGCCTTCGACTGTTTGGGAGTTGTCGATCGCCCACTGCGCTTGAGGTCTTCTGCCAGCTTGAGGCGACGCACCGCGGAGATAGGCGCCAGCGCGACGATCACGCTGATCAAGAATGCAATCGCAAAAGTGAACGCAAGAACGCGGAGATCGAGGCTGACCTGCCCCAGATTCGCAAATGATGCCGGCTCGACCGCGACAATCGCCTGCAGTGCCGCCCATCCGATCAGCAGGGCAACGGCGCCGCCGAAAAGAGCAGTGACCAGGGTTTCAGCCAGAATCTGCTGAATCAGACGAAACGTCGATGCTCCGAGTGCAGCACGAATGGTGGTCTCATGAAGCCGCTGCCGTGCGCGGACCATGAGGAGGTTCGCCACATTGGCGCACCCGATCAGCAAAACAAAGGCAACTCCCCCAAAGAGCAGGTACAACGTTCGGCGTACTTCGCGAACATCGTCGTCCTGCAGCGAAAAAGCATACAGGTGGTAATTGGCGATCTTAGTTCGCTCGCCAATACTGTTGATCTGCGCGGCAATCGATGCGAGCTCAGCCTGTGCCGCCGCCAGGCTTTCAGCATTTCGCAGCCGCCCCACCAGGTGGAGAAAGCCTGGTCCGTTTGGTTCCCACGGGCCAATGGGGATCGATTGGAAATAGTCCACTTCAGGGGGAACGCTGGCATCTTCGGGAAAGATCAATCTGAAGTCTCGGGGAAGCACGCCGATTACGACCGACGAGCCGCGGCCGAGCCGAACTGACGTGCCGATAATCCGCGGATCGGCTCCAAATTTCCGGACCCATAACGGGTATGAGAGCACGATGGTTGAGGGTGCGTTCTCAAGATCGTCTTCGCGCGAAAAAAAACGTCCTAACATGGGTCGCGTGGTGAAGAGCTGAAGAAAGTTGGACGTTACGACGCCGGCCTTACCCTGCTCCGGGTCTCCTTTGTCAGGCAATTCCCGGTTCGTAACCCAGATGCCGGCGATCTGGTCGAAAACACGGCTCCGCTGTCGCATCTGGTACAGCTCGAACATCGATGCGGGCGCGCGACTGGAGTTGCCCAGCTCGGATAAGATGATGGCCAGTCGATTCGAGCTGGGATAGGGGAGCGGACGGAGCAAGACGGAGTTGACGAAGGTGAAGATGGCAGTGTTGGCGCCGATGCCGATGCCAAGCATGAGAATAGCGGCGGCCGCGAATACAGGGTTTCGCCGCAACTGGCGACCAGCGCAGCGCAGATCGGCTCCCCATGTTCTTATTGTGTTTTCCCATCCATAAGTGCGCACCTGCTCTTTGGCGGCATGCAGGTTGCCGCACTCCTGGCGCACCGCTCGGCGAGCATCGTTATCGGAAAAGCCGCGCTCGCGATAAGCTGCGGTCATCTCCTCGAAGTAATTTTGCACCTCATCGTCGATTTCCCGGTCCCGCTCGTGTCGACGCAGCAGCCCGCGAAGGCCATGAGTCACCTGGCGCCAGAACGACATGTTTATGCCTCCTGACGAAGAAGGCGTGCAACGGCCGAGGCCCGCCGATTCCAATCCGCCTCTTCGATCTCCAACTGTTTTTTTCCCGTGCGCGTCAGAAAGTAAAACTTCGCCCGGCGCGAGTTTTCCGTGTTCCGCCATTCGGAATCGAGCCAGCCGGCGCGTTCCAGACGCTGAAGAGCGGTAAGAAGAGATCCCGGGTTGACCTTGAAGACGCCTCGAGAAACCTGTTCAACGCGTCGACCAATGCCGAATCCGTGCAGGGACTCGAGGCTTAGCGTTTTCAGGATGAGGAGGTCGAGCGTGCCCTGGATGACATCTGTGTTCCACTCAGTCATGAGAGCAGCCTAGTACCCATTCGTCTTGATTGTCAAGATATGACAATCATAGGCTAAGGAAGTCAGCATCGGCTGCTGCCTTTTCACCAGGCCCCGGACGAGCACCTAATCGCGGGGTTGGTTTCGGCGAACCGAAGAACCGCATCCGCCGGCGCCTGTGTATACTGCTGACACTCCTTGGAGCCGTAAGAACGTCTATGCAGAACATGATCCCATGCAAACCGGTGTTCGTTGGGAAAGCGGGATTCCCGGAGTAACCCACGGCCCAAAGAGGATGGCTGCAATATCGAAGCCTGGCAATGAAGGCCGCATAATGCAAATGACCGCGCAGGGAATGAAGCGAACGGGGGCCGTCCTCCGCTCATTCTCCGTTTTCACTCTGACGCTCATTGCAGGCTGCCGATCGAAACCCATATCCACGTTGCCCGACTTTACACTACTCGACGTCCGCGGCGGCCAGTTCCATCTCCGATCCCAACCTGCACAGCCTCTCCTGCTCGCGTTCCTGCAAACCGTTCCCGATACCTCCGACACGCCTTCGCGAAGCCAGGTTGTATTCCTGGCAAGCATGGATCAACAATACGGCCCACGCGGACTCCGAGTCGTAGCTGTCGACGCCTCGGTGCTGGCGCTCGGGTCGACGCCGTCGCACGCAGCCAGGGCCTTCGGCGACGGGTCTTCGACGGCGATCTGGTCGCTCGACGCAGTCCGCAATGCCAGTTACGACTGGCAGCTTGCGTTTCCGATGTTGATCGATCCGGACGGACATCTGGCCCACAAACTCGGAGTCGACCAGGTCCCCACGACGTTTCTGATTTCAGCCCAAGGCCAAATCCTGCATCAATGGCGCGGATTTACTCGCCCTGCCGTGCTTGCCGAATCGGTTGAGAAACTGCTCGGCGGCCCACTCGCGAAGACCCCTTGACTTCTTCTTCACGTCCTTTGACATCGGCCCTGGAGAGTTCATAGTGTCCCATTCAACCACTCGCTCCACATGTGCTCAAGTCCTTTGCGTCGCCATGGCCTGTGCCGCAATTCCCGCTTCGGTCGCCGCGGTTCAGGCGCTTCAGCGCCATACTTTCACGATCGATGGGTCCGTCACTGTAGTTTTGAGCGCACAGGAGCCGGGGCCCATTCACCGCGCCACGCAGGACCTGCTCCACGATTTCACTAGCGTCTTCGGTCGCTCCCCGAAGCTCGTCGCCTCGATCACAGACGCGGGACCCGTCGCCATTCTTGTTTCGAGCGCGAACAGCTTGCCTGCAGGAGTTCCGTGTGCAACCACCACCGACACTGAGTCGTTCGCTTTCTCCATTGCCAACATTGGAGCCGGCCTGCCTGCGCGGCACATCGTCTGCCTGACCGGCGCCGACATGCGCGGCACTCTATTCGCGATCTACCAGTTTTCGCAGAGCGTCCTTGGGGTCGACCCAATGTATCTCTGGACTGACAAGCAGCCCGCCAGGCGCACCGCTGTCACTTTGCCTGCCAACTTCGCCCGCGCGTTCCCGAAACCCGTCTTCTGCTATCGCGGATTCTTCATCAATGACGAGGATCTGCTCAGCGGCTGGATGCCCGCAGCCAAAGGCGAGCACACCGGCATCTCGCTCAAGGTCTGGGACAACATCTTCGAGACCATCCTGCGTCTCAAGGGCAACATGGTCGTCCCGGGCACGTGGATCTTCCCTGACGATGCGCAGGTGGACGCTGCCACCCAGCGCGGCCTCATCGTCAACCAGCACCATGCCATCCCCCTGGGCGTGAATGTGGCTCGCTGGCCGAAGGACGTGCCTTACAATTTCTCCACGCACCCTGAGATTCTGGAGCGCGCGTGGACCAACGCGGTCGCAATTTATAAGCCTGACCAGGAAATTCTCTGGAGCGTCGGCCTCCGCGGCCTGTCCGATGCGAGCTATGCCACCCTCGATCCCAGCGTGCGCAACAACGACCCGCTGCTTGGCCGGCGCATCAGCCAGGCCATCGACGACCAGATGCGCATCGTGCGCGCGCGCTTTCCCCATGCGCACTTCGTCACCGATCTTTGGCAGGAGGGCGCTCGGCTCATGCAGCAGGGCTTTCTCAAGATCCCGCCTGAGGTCTCGCTTGTCTGGGCCGACACCGGCTACGGCGACATGCAGGATGGCGGCAAGGTTGTCGCCGGCCAGGGCGCCTACTTCCACGTCGCCATGATGAACGGCCAGGCCAATCAGCTTTCCGAGCTGGTTCCCGTCTCGGTCATCCAATCTGAACTTGACCGCTACATCAAAGCCGGCGCCACGTCGTACCTGCTCGTCAATACCAGCGACATTCGCCCCGTCGCCATGACCACGCGGGCGCTGATGGAAGTCGCGTTGGGCGGAGCGCCATCGGAGACCTCCGGCGCCGACATCGCCTACTACCGCCGCTGGGCTACCGAGGAATTCGGAGCCCGGTCTGCCGATGCGCTCGCCAGAATTTACCCCGAATACTTCGCTGCTCCTCCGTTGCGCGCTTCGCTTCTTCCTCCGGGACTCACTTCCGCGGGCAACGTACCGCCGCCGCCGCCGTTAAGCAACGTGCCGCGCCGCTACGGCGATCAGCACTACCATTCTGAAATCCGGAACCTCATCCTCGACCGCCTGAGCGAGCATCAGGTCATCGCCATCCCCAGTCAATCGCCCAAGTGGACCGAGCCTCGCGTCCTGCCCGTCTTCGACGCACAAATGCGCAAGGCTCTGCTTGCCCGCGATGTCGAGGAGTGTACTGCCGCGCAACCGCGTTGGGACGCTGTGTGGCGCGATGCCATCACAGCACAGAACTTCGTCGAACCGGATCGGCGCAAGTATTACCAGGCCCAGGTACTCACCATGATCGCGATCCATCGCGAAAGCAATCGCGCCCTGCTGCACGTCGCTCGCGCATTGCAGAACGATGAGTCCGGGCAAAACCTCGAAGCGCGCAACGAAACCGCGCAAGCGCTTCAGGCGCTGGGCGCCGTCGAAGCATCCATGTCCGCGGCCGAATATGGCAAGTGGAAAAACTGGTATCGCGGCGATTGGCTCACGGGTGTCGATCGCACGCGGGAACTGGTGCAGGCCTATGCCGCCCACCTGCGCGATCCCATGGCGAAACTGCCGGCGCCGGTTGCCTGGACCGGCTGGGAAGCTTACTTCCACATCATGCAGTATGAGAACGACCGCTCGGTCGACGTGCACTGATGCGCGGTTCACTTCTCAAGCTTTGCAGCGCGCATCAAGCGTGCTCCCAACGCAGGTTAAGAGCGCCCTCGGAGTCGAACCAGATTTGACGTTCCAAAAAAAATCGAGCCCAAAGAGAGCCACATTTTGGTCATCGTATTTTGGCGGAGTTCCGAACAGTGCAGTCTGAGATTTGAATTCGGATCGCACTCGGGACATCGGTCGATTCTCGATTTGAACATCGTGCAGAGCCCGGTTTTGCCGAGTTCTTCCAAAATGATTCAAGGTGCCTATGCTTCCAACAGCAATGCGGAGCCGAATTACGACACGGATATCCGCATGGGTTATCGTGTGGCTCCGCATGTAAATTTAGGCACCTTTGCCGCGGTGAATAACGCCAGGGACTATTGCACGCAGAGCGCCGGATTCAGCCTGAAATTCCTGGTGGATTTCATACCTACCAGCACCGATAAGCGCGTGAACTCCATTCCAGACTGGACTGGAAATCAACCCTATTCTCTCCACTGAAGGAACGCCGACTGGAACCCGCGGCCGAGCAAAGCGGCAGAAAAAGGAAGATTATGGCGGCTTAGGAAACAATGTAACCAGAGAAAGCTCGTCCAAAACGCCAACGTCACGACGGTTTTCGGGAATATCCTGGGCGCCAATCCAGAGGCTTCGGTCGCGGCATTCTAGAGAGCGATATAGTCTTATAGAATACCAATTGACAGATGGACTTCGAGAGCGTACAAGTGAGGGCAGCCGCGCGAGGATTCGCCGCGGGAGAGAATCGTGCGCGTCGTGCTCAGCTCCGCTGAGCAAATGCGAGGATGAGAACCGATGATGTGTGGAACGACACGGCGGGAAGTGATCAAGCTGAGCAGCGCAACGTTAGCGGCCCTTTCCATAGGCAATACGGCCCTCCATTCCAGCCAGCTCCTAGGCCAGCCTTCCAGCCCGGCATCCGAGCACGACCGCACAACACCTTCCAGCGTCATGGCGATTGCCGCGCATCCAGGCGACGCGTTCTTTGCGATGGGGGCTCCGGTCGCGCTTGCGACTCATCAGGGCGGGGCGGCCTTTCTGCTGAGCCTCTCGCTGGGCGAGAGGGGATCATCCACTATCCCCCCGGCGCAATACGGCGCCATGCAGCGCGATGCCACAGAAAAAGCAGCAGCCCTGATTGGCGCAACTCCGCTTTTTCTTGCGTACCGCGACGGGGAAATTCCGGTCGATGATGAGGCAAGTCTCGCGGTCTGCGATTTGCTTCGCAGGCATAAGCCTGCGACCGTGGTGACGCATTGGAAGGGAAGTTGGCATAAGGACCACCGCGCCTGTCATGAGATCGTGCAGAATGCCGTTTTCTATGCAGGGCTCCCTGCCCTGGCACGGGAAAATCCGGCTCACGCGGTAAGGCAGGTATTCTATGCCGATAATTGGGAAGATGCAGAAGGATTCGTCACAGACACTTATCTCGATATCTCTCCTGTTTTCGAGCAGTATTCCAATGCTTGCAGCATGTTTCCCATGTGGCGCGGAGAAACCGGATTTCGTTACAACGACTACTATTCCAGCCGCGCCGTCGAGTGCGGCTGCCTGAGTCGCTGCCGATACGCTGTCGGCTTAATGTCGGCGGCCGGACAAAGTGTTCGGAATCTTCAGGCGCTTTAGGTGCTATTTGCTGTTTTCCGGGAGTAAATAGGAAAGCAAGTGCCGGATCGCAAAGGAACAGGAGCATGAAGAAGATTCAACAGCTGGATCGAAACAGCGTCGTGCCGCTCTACTATCAGATCCAGCAGCGGCTGCTGGAACAGATTCAAACCGGCGAATTGCCTGTCGGTCAGGCGCTGCCCGCGGCGCAGGAACTAGCCGCGACTTTCGGCGTAAGCCTCATGACTGCGCGGCAGGGGATCAAATCGCTCTGCGATCTTGGCGTTCTCTACAGCAGACAGGGTAAGGGCACCTTCATTTCCGGGATGAAGCTGGAGAAGGATTTTCGCCAGGTATTGTCCTTCACGGAAGAGATGAAGGCTCGCGGCTCGCGGCCGGGGTCACGCGTTTTGTCATTTGAAATACGAACCGGAAGTCGCGAAGTTCTTGAGGCTCTGCGCCTGCCACCGGGGGAACAGATCATTGAACTGCGGCGCGTACGGCAGGCGAATGCATTGCCGATGGGAATCGAGTGCAGTTCTTTGCCTTTGCATCTCTGCCCCGACCTGCTCGAGACGTTCGATCCGCGGACTTCGCTTTACAAAGTCCTCGCGGAACGCTACGGAATCGACATGATCGTTGCCGACGAAGTGGCGGAGGTTGGCCTTGCCAGCCGGGAGGAAGCGCGCCTGCTCCGGATCAGCGAAAGGAGCCCGGTGTTCACCTTTACACGAACCTCCTACATTCAGAGCGGTCGGCCTGTGGAGTATGTGAGGGCGACTTATCGCGGAGACCGGTACAAGATCGTGAACCGCCTGACTCGCCTGAATCGTGCTCTGTTAACCTCGTCCAGGCCAATGTAACGATCGGTCGATTGTCCTAACAACTTTCCAGGGGAGTTTCCATTATGCCTGAATTGGAGTATCTGACCCGCGTAACAGACATTCTCAATCGAATTCACGAAACCCAAAAAGACAAGATCGACAGCGCAGCCAAGCAGTTTGCAGAAACGATCGCGTCGGGGGGGCGCGTGTATCTGTTCGGCAGCGGTCACTCAGTCATACCGGTTCTGGATATTTTTCCACGCTACGGGAGCTTTATCGGCTTTTATCCCATTTACGATCCGCGGCTGATGTGGTTTAACGTGGTCGGCCCGGGCGGAGCGCGGGAGTTACTCTGGCTGGAGCAGTGTGAAGGTTATGCCAAGGTGATCCTTTCAAGTTATGACCTGACTGCGCAGGATTCGCTGCTGGTCTTTTCGCACGGCGGCCTGAACGCAGCTCCGATCGAGATGGCGATCGAAGCGGGAAAGCACGGCGTCAGGGTTGTCTCGGTATCTTCTCACAGCAATTTCCGCCAGGCCGCCGCGAAACACTCGTCCGGGAAAAAGCTCCCCGACGTGTCCGACATCGCCATCGACAACTGCGTCCCGCCAGAGGACGCATTGATCGCTGCGGACGGCATTCCGGAAAGGTACGCAGCAGGATCGACAGTTGCCGCGGTTTCCATTGCCATGACTTTGGTGGCTGAGACGGGCCAGCGCCTGGTCAGCAGGGGACTTCGTCCTTCAACGTTTGTGTCGCCGAACGTCGGCCTGCCGCCAAATCATAATGAGAGCGTATTCAGAGAATACATGCGGAATGTGCTGCGCGGATCGGGAGAAAAACCAGTTGCCGCATAGCTGCCACAGAGGCCGGGTGGCTCGAAGTGCCGAGATGAGGAATTCCTCAGTCCGGCAGGAATCCGCTGGTCGCGAGTGCATGAATTGCCGTGGAGACTTTGACGTGAAGGGTTCCCATTCTTCGATGGTCGGTCGTATCGTCGTTCTTGCCATTCTGCCTTGGACATGTTCTGGTTTCAGCCAGGCGATTATCGACGGTGGGAACTCCTTCTATCCGGCGGCTGTGTGGTACAGCGGGGGCAAGGCGCGCGCTCCGATGCTCGAGCGGATCGACGCGACGAGCGTCGAGCGATGGGGCGCCGATCTCGATCAGATCAAGTCGGACGGCTTCAACACCGTGAAAACCTGGATCGATTGGCAAACCGGAGAGCCGAGCCACGGACAATATCATTTCGACAATCTGAACCTGCTCATGCGCCTGGCGCGTGAGCGGGGCCTGCGAGTCATCATCCAGGTTTATCTGGACTCGGCGCCCGACTGGATCGGGAGACTTTACCCTGGAGGCCGATTTGTCGACAGCAGCGGCGCGGTCATCGCTTCGCAATCGGCGCCCGGTTACTGCATCGACGATCCCGGAGTGCAGCGGGAGGCAGTCGCTTTCCTTGAGGCTCTTGCGCGGGATGCCAACCGGTTTCCCGCTCTCTACGGCTGGGATGTCTGGAGCGAGCCGCACGTAATCAACTGGGCAGAGTTCCCCTTCCTGAGCCAAGCCGAATTTGGATTCAACCCCTCCACCCAGGCCAGGTTCCGGTCTTGGCTAAAGAACAAATATGAGACACTGGCTGCTTTGAATGTCGCGTGGTATCGAACCTATACCAGCTGGGATCAGGTGGAAGCTCCCCGGTTTCCCACGATCCTTTCCTACACTGACTATATCGACTGGCGCATGTTCATTGACGACAAGCTGGCCGGCGATCTGGCTTTGCGCGTTCGTGCCATCCGCAGCGCCGACCACACGCATCCCATCACGAGCCATTCCGACGCGCCCAGTCTCTTTACGTCTCCCACGGACGGCTATGGCGAGCCGGACGATTTCAAGATGTCGGCCAACGCCGATTTCTACGGCACGTCGATGTACCCGATGCATTCCGAGTCGACCCACCCCTGGTCGAATGCCATGCTCGACACGGCTCTCGATTTTTCCCGATCGGCGGGACGCAGTTTTCAGAAAGGCTTCTGGATTGGCGAGTTGCAGGCAGGTCAGGGGGCCACAGGAATGCGCATTGCCGCGCCGGTGGCTCCGGCAGACGAGACCTTCTGGATATGGGAGGCAGTGGCACACGGGGCTCGCGAGTTTGCGGTCTACGCCTGGTATCCGATGAGCTCCGGTTTCGAATCCAATGGCTATGGACTGATTGACCTCGATGGAACGATCACCGATCGTGCCCGCGCGGCGGGTAAGGCGGCGGCCGTTGTCGCCCGGCATGCATCCAGCCTGCTGGGCGCAGCCCCGGGGCCTGCCGGGATCGCCATTCTCTACAATCGCCTGGCCTACATGGTAGGCGGTTCGCAGCCGTCGCTCTCCAAACTTGGGCGCGCTCCCATCGACTCTGCCATCGGACTGCACCGCGCCTTTGCGGAGCAGCAGATTCCGGTCGATTTTGTATCCACGGAGGACGTCGCTCG
>JASHTH010000286.1 GCA_030040655.1 Acidobacteriaceae bacterium
TCTCATGCAGATCCTTCTCGAAAACGCCACGCTCGTCGACGCCGAATGGCCCGAGCCTCGTCACGGCAACCTCCTCGTCGAAGACGGTCTCATACGCGACATCGACGCCTCGCCCAATGCCTTGTCGCTGGCCAGCGATTGCCAGACCATCGACCTGCGCGGTCGCACCGTCCTGCCCGGCCTTATCGACTCGCACGTCCATGTCATGGCCTCAATGATGGATCTCGCCGCCAACGCCCAGCTTCCCGCGCCGCTCGCGGTTCTCCGCGCCGTGCCCATTCTTAAAGGCATGCTCGAACGCGGATTCACCAGTGTCCGCGACACCGGCGGCGCGCATCCCGCTCTTGCCGAAGCCATCTCGCAGGGACTTACTCCCGGCCCGCGCCTCTTCACCTGTGGCAAAGCCCTCTCCAAAACCGGAGGCCACTCCGACGCCCGTCCCCGCCACGACAGCTATGACGCCAACCGCTGGTCGGCGAACGCCGGAGCCCTCGGCCGCATCGCCGATGGCGTCGACCAGGTCCGCCTCGCCTGCCGTCAACAACTCCGCGAAGGCGCGTCCTTCATCAAAATCATGGGCAGCGGCGGCGTGGCCAGCCCCACGGACCCGGTTCACTGGTACGGCTACACGCCAGATGAAATTCGGGCCGCTGTCGAGGAGTGCCGCGACGCTCACACCTATGTCGCCGCGCACGTCTCCACCGCCGAGACGATTACCCGCGCCGTCGACTGCGGCGTTCACTCCCTCGAGCATTGCAACAACATCGACGCGGCCGCCGCTCGCCGTGCCGCTCAAGCCCAAGCTGTCGCCGTCCCAACGCTTGTCACCTACGAGGCCCTCGCGCAGGACGGCCCCGCTCTCGGCCTGCCCGCAGCCTCGATCGCGAAAATCGAAAACGTCCGTCGCTCCGGCCTCGAAAGCCTCTCCATCCTTCGCGACGCAGGCGTCTCCATGGCGTTCGGAACGGACCTCCTGGGCCCCACGCATCTCCGCCAGAACGAAGAGTTCGCCATCCGCGCCCGAGTCCTTCCTGCGCGCGACATCCTCTTGAGCGCCACGACTATTGGCGCCCGACTTGTCGGCATGAAAGGCCGACTCGGCACCCTTGCTCCCGGCGCCATCGCCGACCTTGTCGTTGTCGAGGGCAATCCCCTCGACGACATCACGCCACTCGCCTACCCCGAAAAAAATCTCTTCCTTGTGATGAAAGAAGGCGTCATTCACCACCGCCGCGGAATCTGATGTCGCGGCTCGGCGGTTGGCTCCCGAAAGGCGCCTTCACGATGCCCGATCAGGTGCGATGGCTGAATCATGCGGATTGGCCGCGCTTGTTCGCCAAACCTGAGAGCGCTCGCGGATCGCAATTTGAATCGCGCGAAAACCAATACAGGTGGTGTGCCGCGCAGCTTTATCTTCGATTACGATGGGCAGGAGACCCACCGCCTTAGAGACCGCGGTCGTCGACGTCGATTTAGCTCAAAAACAGGGTGTACAACGGGTAAAACAGGGTGTCGAGGAGAAAACAGAGACTCATAGCGGTCCCAGTAACTCTCTGATTTATATTGGCGTTGCTGAATCTAGGGCAGTTTAGGAACTACTGTGTCCGTTCGGACGTTGCCCAGGGTCGCCGCTCCCTATTGGTCCCACCCCAACGACAAGCAGATGTCGTTGAGTACCCCGGGTTGGTCGCGTCGTCTTTGCGATCTTTCTTCGGCTAAATCATTTCCTAAACACCATAGAGGAAGTTGCTCGACAAGCTGGCGGAGAGAGTGGGATTCGAACCCACGGTACTCGTGAAAGTACACACGCTTTCCAAGCGTGCGCCTTAAACCACTCGGCCATCTCTCCCGCTCGCGGTCTACGACATCGAATCTACCATATTCGCGGGCGTGAAGCCTCAGCCACGCTGCTCGCCATTACCGCGTCGGCGATTGTTCAATCGTTGATGATGTAGTGCGCTGACGCCCCCGGCGAATCGGAGTAGTTGCGCGCCGTGGCGATCGCTTGGAGTCGATGAATCTGCGCATCGTGACTGGGAGGTCGGCAGAGGAAACGGAATTTCCGCAGAGCAGGCTCCGAAAGCCATTACAGCGCTCTGGAGCAAATCAGCGGTTGGTTCAACCAGCAAAGAACCCGCTGAAGATGATTCAGCGCGCCTCTTACGTCCGACGCAATGTCCGGCCCGAGAAGGCGATAGTAACGGCACCACATGCCGTTGGAATCGATCCCGCCTCCTCGCCGAGCGCTCGCTGGGGCTGCGCGGCAGCCACCATTTGGAGACAGCCGCCGCGTAAACGTGCCCAGTCGTGGCTTCCTGCCGTAGCGGACGGCGCCTTGCAAGAACCGATGCAGCCTGAGTGGAGCTACTGCCGCTTCGGTGAGTTTTCGCTCCGTATGTTAAAGTTCTTGAATCTCAAAATACCTGTACTCAAGGAGCTCGAAGTGGATTCGGCTCAGCTTATTCAGGCCCTCGCTTCGCTGCTCTGGCCGTTGATGGCCCTTCTCGTTCTGTTTCTTTTCAAGCCTGCCGTAGCAGCCATCATTGAATCCGCCAAGTCGCGAAAGTTCACTCTAAAAATTGGCGGACAAGAACTGACAATGGAAGAGGCGAACCAGGTCCAACAAACGCTCATTGCGGATTTGCAGAAGAAGGTGTCCGAAATTGAACAGAGGCTGGCGGGCGCGGCGACCGGAATTGAACCAAGGGCAACGGCGTCATTCGTTGAACCGACTTCGTCGGCATCGCGGATCCTCTGGGTCGATGACCATCCGAAGGGCAACAGTTATTTCGTGGAGCAGCTTTCAGACGCGGGTTTTAAAGTCGTTTTGGCCCGCTCGACGGCGGAGGGAGCTAGGAAATTTGACTCGCAAACGTTCTCAACCATTATCTCCGATATGGGGAGGCGAGAAGGCTTAGTCTACCATCCGACCGCTGGGCTGGATCTTCTGCGTCTCGTTCGACAGAAAGATCCGAAAATCCCGTTCGTGATTTATTGCAGCTGGAAAGCAAGTGTGCGCTATAAAGAACAAGCGCTCGGACTTGGCGCAACTGCAATAACTTCATCACCTACAGAGCTTTATGGAATTTTGAATCTCGGAGTAGGACACCCCAATCTAGAGGAGACCATGACCACCTCGTAGGTTTCCCCATGCTTCCGCGGTGAAGCCGGCCGGACGACATTATTACGGGCTACGCAGTAGAATCCAAAGTTCGCCGCCTGCCAGATTCCCGCCCGCCTATGCGTCCGATCAACAACACATGTGATCCCGCTCACGCATGTATGTCGATTGTTGTTTCTGCTTTCGCGTTTTTTGGAGCAGAATACTGTCGGAGGATCAGTCTATGCCGTCCCTACTCCAGCTTCATCTTGAAGCCGACAAAGCGAAGGCCGAGGAGCCCAACCCTTCCAAGCCGGAAGAAAAAGAGCCCCAGCCCGTTGCCATGGGCAAGAGGCTGCACGAAATTGTCAACCGCGCGGCGCACAAGGCGGCTACCCATTCGAGCCGGCAAGGCTCCGGCATCTTCTCGAAGTAGCCGCGTTGCCGCGCGCCACCGCAACGGCCAGCAGGACCGGTCGTGTTTGAGGAGCGCGTTGCCACCGGGGAAATGACTGCCACGCTGAAGCACCGGCTTTCACTCATCGCCTTTGGTACAGGATGTGTCGGAGGATTCGCGCTCTTGGGCGCTTCCACGTGCCGGTGTGTCATTCGGGGCAAAGGAAAAGCCCGCTGATTCAGGGGGCTTTAGCGTCAAATGGCTGGTAGCGCTACCGGGAATCGAACCCGGGTTTTAAGATTGAGAATCTCACGTCCTAACCCCTAGACGATAGCGCCACACCTGTACGGCGATGGCTTGCGATGCGAAGCCATTTGACTACTGTAGCAAAAATCCCGGCGTGCGCCAAAGCTTTGACGGAGCGTTGACAGAGGCACGCCGTGAAATCTACTTTCCATTGGGTGATTTATCTCTCAGGGGAAAAACAGCCAAATCCGAAGCGAGGTTCGCCGGCAATAGCGCTGAAATCCATTGTGCTTGCTTGCCTGGTCTTGAGCGGTGCGCGTATTTCTGCGCCGGCGCAGACGCCCTCCGCGCCGCCCGCTCCCCGATTGAATCCCAACCCCGCGGATGTCGCCGGCATTCCTGTCAACTATGAGGAAGCGAAGGTCGGTGACTACACGCTGCCCGATGCGCTGGTGCTCAGCAACGGCCAGCGAGTGCGCGACGCGAAGACGTGGTTTGCCAAGCGCCGGCCGGAGATTCTCGAGCTC
>JASHTH010000287.1 GCA_030040655.1 Acidobacteriaceae bacterium
ACCGCATCTCGACCGGGCTCATCGGCCCGGCGCGCAGAATCTTGAGCACCACCGGCCGCTGCAGCAGCGTGTCGTTGGCCAGATACACCACGCCGCTGCCGCCCGCGCCGAGCTTGCGCACAATTTCGTAATTCTCGATGGTCTTGCGCTTCATCCCTAAGGCAAGTTTAGCGGGCGGCGGATAAAGACGGCGTCAACGCGGAGATCCGTAGACGCGCTGAGTTTACGATTGACGAGCTACACGAAACAGGCCACCGCGAGGAGGGCCTGCCGACATGATCCGCCATTCGACGCCTATTTGTGGTTGTGGGGCGCCTCGTTTCCGTGTGGATCGTGGACGGCCTGGCCGTGGAACTCCTTGCGGTGCTCGGCCGGCTTTTCGCCGCGCTCGGGATGCGGCCCGTGATAGCCGTGGCGCGGATCGAAGTGGTGGTCGACGTGGCCGTAGAAGTTAGCGGGCCCGTGATACCAAGGCCCGGCGCCAACGAAGACGCCACCCACGAACCACTCCGGTCCGTAGTAGCCGTCGGGGGCGCAATTATAAGGAGGGACCTCATAGTAGCCATAGGGGCAGACCGGTTCCGGTCCAACGGCAACACCGGCCTGGACGTTCGATTCGTAGGGGTGGCACCCAAGAATGCCGCCGGCTGCGATGATGCCGCCGGCTGCGATCAGCAAACTCATCCACTTCAGTTTATGCATCTCTTTTCGATCTCCTTTGGTTCTTCGAACCTCCTCCCTTAGATGGGAATGCCATCCCGGATGTTGTAAATCGCTGGATTTCTTTGCAGACGATGCAACCAATTTGAGACTTCCGGCTCTCGACTCACGGTTCACAGTTCGCTGGAAGCAGGACCTTGGACCCTGGACCGTCGCTCAGTGCCCTCGACGCGCCTCACCTGCGTCGGCCAGCTTTGGTGGCTCCTTTTCCGTGCTCATCTGGCCGCGCCGACCGAGGAAGAGCATCGTCAACCCGAAAACGAGCAGCACCAGGCCCCACCAGAGATTCGCGTCGATGCCGAGACTCTTGGCGTAGAGATCGATGCGGCCGCGCGTGGCGTAGCCGAACGAGGTCAGAATCACGCCGGTCAGGGTGAACATCAGGCCCAGCGGAATGCGAAGGTCGAGACGCATGGTCGAGGGCTCCTCAGGCAAAGAATATGTTGATTGCAATCGCTCCCAGCAGCACCGCGATGGCCAGCGTTGCCGGCCGCTTCCACCACGGCAGATGCGCTTGCGACGGCATGGGCGTGAGCGAACGCACCAAACCGACAAGCTCTTCGTCGGGCCGCGGCTTTGTCAGCAGGCTTACGATCACGGCCACCACGAAATTCGCGCTGAAGGCGAAGATCGCTCCCCAGAAATTTTGCGCCATGTCGCTGGGGTAGTGATGGATCACGTGAATCCATCCGCCGTGAATGCCGGGGTGCGCTTCGATGGGCAGCGTAAGCCCGTGATGGATCATGGCCGCGGCCGTGCCGGCAATCAAACCGGAAAATGCGCCATGGCCGGTGGCGCGCTTCCAGAACATGCCCAGCAGGAACGTGGCAAAGAGCGGCGCGTTCACAAACGAGAAGACCAGTTGCAGGGTGTCCATGATGTTGTTGAAGTTGATCGCCGCATACGCGGTCGCAATCGAAAACAGAATGCCGCCGATTGTCGCCCATCGTCCCACGGCAAGATAGTGCCGGTCGCTCGCGCCTTTGTGGATGTAGGACTGATAAAGATCATAGGTAAAAACCGTGTTGAACGCCGTGACATTGCCCGCCATGCCACTCATAAAGCTGGCCAGCAGCGCCGTCAGCCCCAGCCCCAGAATTCCCGTGGGAAAGTAGTGCAGCAGCATGTTGGGCGTAGCCATGTCGTAGTCGAGCAGCGGCTGGCCGCTGGCGTCGAGCATCGGCTTTCCGGTCACCGGGTTGATCTTCGCGGGAATCAGTCCCCTGCCCGCGGCGGCTTCCGGCGGCACGATGTTGATGTCGTGAACGATGGCGCCGTTGACCTGGCTGATGGCGATCGTGGTGTGCGGCGTGGGCAGCGCGATGGCGATCAGTCCCGGCAAAATCACCAGAAACGGAAAGACCATCTTCGGGATCGCGGCGATCAGCGGCACACGCCGCGAAGCCTCCATGTTGTGCGAGGCCATCGCCGTCTGGATGACGAGAAAGTCGGTGCACCAGTAGCCGGCGCCCAGTACGAATCCGAGACCCATGCCCAAGCCGATGATGTCCACACCCATGGGGTTGGTGCCGGCGTGCATCACGCCCTTCCACTCATGCATGTAAATTGCGGGCACTGAGGCCTTGAGCCCGTGCCAGCCGCCGATGTTTTTCAGGCCCAGCAGCACCAGCGGCAGGAAACCCGCAACAATTAGAAAGAATTGCAGCACCTCGTTGTAGATGGCACTGGTCAGGCCGCCGAGAAAGATATAGAGCAGCACGATCACAGCCGAGAGAACGATGGAGAAGGTGAAAATTCCATCGGGATTCCAGTTCAGCGCGCGAAACAATCCGTCGAAGACGTGGAGCGCCTGGATGAGCCGCGCCATGGCGTACATGGAGATGCCGGAGCTGAACACGGTCATCACCGCGAAGGTGCAGGCATTCAGCCCGCGCGTCTTTTCATCAAAGCGCAGGCGCAGGAACTCGGGCACCGAGCGCGCCTTGGAGCCGTAATAGAACGGCATCATGAAGATGCCCACGAAAACCATGGCGGGAATGGCGCCGATGCCGTAGAAGTGCGCGGTCTCCA
>JASHTH010000288.1 GCA_030040655.1 Acidobacteriaceae bacterium
CGAAAGATAGAGATCGTCCTGGCCGCTCTCGCTGGCGCAATCGGAAAAGAAAGCCAGGGCCTTCGAATCCGGCTCCCACAGCGGCGCGCCCTCGCGGCAGCGTTCGTCCGGCTTGGTGGCCGCGGTCACGCGCTCGCTCTTCGCCAGATCGTCGATCGGAGCGACCCGTAGCTGCATCCCTTCACGCGACCCTCCAGTCCACGCCAGGCGCGTGCCGTCGGGCGAAAGCGCAACCGCTCCGATGAACGTGCCGCGATTGAGGCCCTTCAGTGTGTCCTCAATGTGAGTGCGTTCCGGCTCTGCGGCAGTCGATGCGCTCTGCGCCGGCAAATGTGCCGCGAAAGACAGCGAAGCAACTGACAGAACGGAGAGGAAGAGAAACTGGGCTCGATCAGCCCGGGGAAGCAACAAGCGCGACATGCGGAAATGGTAACAGGCGGGATGAGGCTGATCAGCCGGAACGTCTTCCGACCCAAAAGCGCCACGAGACACAAATTTGCGCGGGTTCACTTGTCCACCTGCTTGGCTGCGATTCGTTCTAGAATCTCGACAACGTTCTCAGACTCAATATCGGAAACGTCCACGCCGTACACTTCTCGGATTTTTGAAATGAGAGCACTGCTGTCTTCGTCGAAGTGGAAGTTCCAAAGGGACGACCCGTCTGTCATGTGCACGTCCTCTATGCCGAGGACCGGATGAAGTATACGACGTATGAAATCTTCTTCGACATCGGCGTGCGCGTCTAGTTTCGTGCGGCTAGCTATCTTGATGGAAACTCGAGTACCGGGTCGCGGAATCGGCTCACCTGCGTCAACGCAAAGCTGTTTCCGGCGAACGTACTGTTCCTCCAACGCGGCGAGCGCTTCCTTCCTAGAGTCGCCCGTCGCATCGATCAACCATCCAAGGATGAGAGCCCGGTACCGGTGATTGGTGAATCGCGAAGGGAGCGCAAGCGGCGCTCCCTGGTCCCAGACGCGCACCGGGTAATCCCGAAACTCCCACTCCCGTTTCCGATACGAGAGCGTCCTCTTCCAAACCATTCGCGTCCCATCCATCATGCTCAGAATCGGTCTCGACCAATCCATTTTGTCCATCTGACAATCTGAGAGCTGAAAGCTAAGAGCTGGAAGCTACGGCGTGAATCGCCAGCAGCGTCTCCAGCAGCGGCTTGAGCAGGTCCAGCCGCAGCGCATTCGGCCCGTCCGACTTGGCATTCGGTGGATCGTCATGGACCTCGAGGAAGAGTCCGTCGATGCCGGCGGCAACCGCGGCGCGTGCCAGCAGCGGAATGAACTCCGGCTGCCCGCCGCTCACGCCGTCGCCGGCCGAGGGCTGCTGCACCGAATGCGTGCCGTCGAAGGCCACCGGCGCGATCTTTCTCATGATGGCGAGCGACCGGAAATCCACCACCAGGTTGTTGTAGCCGAAGGTCGCGCCGCGCTCCGTGAGAAAGATGCGCTCATTGCCCGTCGTGCGCACCTTCTCGACCGGGTGCGTCATATCCCACGGCGCAACGAACTGGCCCTTCTTGATGTTGATGGCGCGCCCGGTACGGCCCGCCGCCACGAGCAGGTCGGTCTGCCGGCAAAGAAACGCCGGAATCTGCAGCACGTCGACGGCCTCGGCGGCGACTTGGCAATGGCTGGGCTCGTGCACGTCGGTCAGCACGGGCAGGCCGGTGTCTTTGGCGATGCGGCCCAGGATGCGTGTCCCTTCAACCAGTCCCGGCCCGCGAAAGCTCTTCACGCTGGTGCGGTTCGCCTTGTCGTAGCTGGCCTTGAAGATGTAGGGAACGCTGAGATCGGCCGTGATGCGCTGGATAGCCTCCGCCATGCGCCGCGCGTGCGCCTCGGACTCGATGACGCACGGGCCGGCAATCAGAAACAGCTTGCCCGCACCCACCTGCACCGGGCCGATCTCGAAGGAGTGGCTCACCCAAGTGATTCTACTTCGCGTCGCGCTGCCTCGGTTCGCGGGTCTCGGTGAAAGCCCGATCCGGCGGCACACGATTCTTCCGGGGAACGATCTCCTGCTTCAGCGCACACTTCAATAACACGCTCGTAACTCCTTAGACACGCCAAATCCAGTTCGATGCGTGGGAATCCCCGGTAACATTGGATCATTTCGTCAGCCGTCCCCAAGGCTTGGAAGGAATCTCCTATGCAAAGTACACCGGTTCGCAGCCGTCTGTACGCAGGCATGCTCTTCGGCTCCGTCCTGCTCGCCTTTACCCCAGCCTCTGCCTACGCGCAGCGCATTCGCAGTTCCGGAGAACAGCAGCCGTCGCTCATCTCCGTAGCGTCCGCTGCCCGTCCCGAAGGGGAGCGCCTCGCTCGCCGTGCCGGAGATGCTACCTTTCAGCACGCGCCGGCCAATTATCACGTCTTTTCCGCCGTTACTGCAGGAGTTGACGCCGGCGTCGAGCCCATCGTGCTGAACTTCGCCGGGGAAACCCGGCTCACCCGCATCGAATCCAAGAGCAAAGATTTCGTCATCGAACCCGGCGGCACCTGCCGCGAAGGATCGAGCTACTCGAAGGGCGACTCCTGCTCGCTGCTTGTCCGCTTCAATCCGCAGGGCCCCGGCCATCGTCTCGGCCATCTCGAGATCGCAAACTCGGTAGA